>CAXBNB010000583.1:0-3406 GCA_963976505.1 uncultured Reichenbachiellaceae bacterium | reverse complement strand
TCACTGCGCCTTTAGAAACACCAGCACCTTCACGTAATGTCCACATGGCATATTTGTAGGCTTCTGGAGAAAACCGAGCAGCCGAAACAATATGGGGGGACAAAATAATGTTACCATCCTCAATATTCCAAGGCGTTTGACCTTCAGCATTGCGTGAGTCGCCATACAATAAAATTCTTCCGAAAGGCGCTGTGGCATATCCATACATGAACTCTTTTAGTCCAATGATTCCCGGGTTACTATAATATTCATTGTATCCCATATATTCCATGATGTCTAACGTGGAGTTTTTGGCTGAACGTTCAATGGAATTCCACCTTTGTACACAGTACCCATTACCAGCCGGTGAAACACCATCATTAGCCATATAGTGCTCTGCTAAGCCTATATCAAACTCTTTTTTTGCATTTTCAAATTTAGCATCATCTCCAATGTATTTGTAATATAGCATTCTCATCGCCCACCCGTGGGGATCCCACTTTCCGATGACTAATGCCATGATTTTTTCTTCCAGCCAACCTTCATATTTTGAAAGTACAAAAGGATCCAAGTCGTACCGTATCACATCGAGTGCCAGGAGCGCATAAAACAACTCATGGGAAGGCACAGAAGAAGTCGCTGCACCATTACCAATCTTCATAGTCTGTATTCTCGTCTCGAATTTATTTTTAATAGCGCTTATATATTTGCTCTTATTTGCTGGGTCGAGAATATAGGCAAGCGCATTGGCTCCCGTAACATCCCTGGTTTCACCATCGCCTTGGTTTACTATAGAAATGGCGCTAGTTTTCATAGTTTCAAACATTTTTGAAATCTTTGCCAGTTTTCTCCAATACGAGTAATCAGTGGTATCTATAATGTTTCCAGTAACACCATGCAGGGGTATAAGTGCTAGGCAAAAGAGTATTACTAAAAATGGTTTAAAATTCATCATTCAAATTTTTCTATTTTTTACTTTTTTCCAATATTTCACTAAAATACTCCTGTACGGTAATCAATATTAAGGTGAGAATAAATTTCATGTGTTTAGAATTGTCTATTTTCAAAGGCGTCATATGCCTGCCTGGACGGAGGGCAGGTATATTGCCCATAATCATCCCCTTGTGTATTAATATTTCTAAATGCTCGTTTCATGTTTGTGTTTTTTAATTCATAGCATTATTTAATTCATTAATCATTTCCGGAACCAATACAAAAGGATCGTAAGCTCTACTTTTATTTTCAAGGGTTTCAACCGGTAGATAACCCCGATAATTGTTTTCACGAAGGATTTTTATAATTTTTGAAAAGTCCATTCTAACCTCGCTGTTTTTACCAAAGACACTTTCTTTTACCTGCCAATTAACAGTATAAGGTGTAACTGCTTTTATGTCTTTATATGGATCTTTTGTTTTAAACATTCCGGTATCCAGAATAATACCTGCCCACTCAGAATTTACAGCTTTCATGACTTTAATACATTGTTCACTTGTTTGTATCATATCGCCATGGTTTTGAATTCCGATGATAACTCCATGTTTTGCACCAAATTCGGCACACTCTTTAAAGCAATCCACCATCCACTCTGCCACTTCGCCCCATTTGTTTTCGTAGCCCTCAGGGATTTTTCCGGCAAATAAACGTATTACAGGAGCTCCTAATTTAGAAGCTACCACTATCCATTTTTTTGCCAACTCAACTGCTTCTTGTCTCACTTTTAGATCAGGTGACGCAAAATCGTTTTTTATCCCTGTTCCTGAAATATCAATTCCCAAAAGGAAGGCTTTTTTTTTAAATGCATAGATGAAATCGTCGGAAGGAACTTCAGGGTAACCAGGAAAATAATAGCCTGTTACATCCAAAGCTTTTATATTTTGTTCGGCACACCAATCCAGCAAGTCAAATAAGGAAAATTTGGGAATACCATCCTTGTCTTTCACGCGCAAAGCCTTATTAAAAGAATAGGCATTCAAACTTGGAACAATGCTGGCAGTACCGCTACGCACAACTTTGTTTTGTGCGAAACAAGAGAGGGAAGTACTTCCTGTTATAAGGACAATAATTAAGAGCTTAAAGGATAAAAACAAATATTTTCTGTTTCTAGGCATATGACTTCTATTGGTGTTTTTCATCTCATCATAATTTAATTATATCAATGGTATTTATCTCTTGCCATCGTTTATTTTAAAGGTATTCCATAGAATTCGCAAGCTCATTTAGATGTTAGTAACATACTATCACCTTTTAGTTCTATCGTATCCGAATAATCTTCAGTAATAATGTCAATTTTATTATTCCCCCTAATCACCTTAAACGGTTTATCCAGATTTTTCAGTTGATGTACCACGATGAATTTCGTTGATTTACATTTCCTTCTGATAATAAGCATTGGCTTAGAAATCTTTTTTATATTCTCAGGTGTATCGTCCCATCCATTGCCGACATCCATCGGGGTATTTGTTATAAAAACCTCGGTACCTTTCTCGCTTCCAACATCTAGTCTAACACGTTTTCCATCACTGTCGGTAAAACCACCCTGCCAAGATTCATGAACCAGACCTTTTTTACCTTTTCTAAGCCAGGAATTCCCTTCTTCCTTAGATTCAGAATCTATAGGCTCCAGTTTATAGTCCTTATTAAAATCATCATAATCTTTTAAATCTACTTTTGTGTAAAATTCAAAATGACCTTCATTATGTAAAATGTAGTCATAGGTATGAATATCATCGCTAGTACACTCGAATATATCAAGAAGATAGTCGTGAGTAATCCCTAGTGTTCGCCTTTGGGTTACACCATTATAGATTGATCCCCCAAGAGAGATTGTTTTCATTCGGCCACTATCTTCTATGTCCGAAAAAACAATATCGCTGAATTCCTCAGCTCTTTGGGGAAGCTGATACCTTCTCCTATCTGGTCCTTTTTTATCCACCACAACCGTATTATGACCTAAACTGTAATGAGAAATTGGTGTTTTATTGCGCTTGCCTCTTGAAGGTTTTGGTGCCAGATAATTCCAGCTTAGGTCCCAGTCAAGGTATATCATTTTTCCATTCACAATGAGGTCGAAATGGAAAGGATCATCATTCCCGTGGTATTGAGTGGTATTTCCATTTCGAACATGCAAAACATTATTTTTCCCATTCCAGTAATCTTTCCCCTCCACAGTACTAATCAAGGCATGCCCATGTTCCTTAAATACAGAGCTTTGAAAATACGCAGCTTCTTCGTTTTTCAGAGGTACTCCATGAGTGAGAGTATTGTCACCCCACACGGTCACATCCAAACAAAAACGATCTTTTTGCTTGTTAATCACCCATCCGTATTTTGGGTCTTTGTAGACCTTATAAAAAATTTCAAATTTGTTTACCACCCGATCGGACGGATCATCAAACAGATAGCCTCCACTATATTGATTTCTGAGTAT
>CAXBNB010000582.1:0-3424 GCA_963976505.1 uncultured Reichenbachiellaceae bacterium | reverse complement strand
AAGTAACCCTAAAAGGGAAAAAGCCATCAAATATCGCCTTCGGTGGACCTGAAGGCAAGACGTGTTTTATAACTCTTCAAGACCGAGGCTTTATCGAAAAGTTTGAGACAGCACATACAGGCAGAGCATTTGATGTGAAATCAAGATAAAACCATCTTACCTCTGATATTATATATACTGTTTATCCCATTTTATTGATTCAAGTGGTGAAATAATGATTTAAATACTTGAAATAGGGCATCTTATTTGCATGAAGCGTTGTTATAGATAATTTACATTATTATCTTGATCACTTCTTTCTATAAAATCACAAATCATAAATGGAAAACAATAAAATCAAGAAATTAAGCGCTTCGGGTTCACGAAGAAAATTTATCAAAAGCTTAGGCATTGCCGGAGCAGCATTTACCATCGTACCAAGATCAGTCCTTGGAGGAAATGGATTTGTAGCACCTTCTGACACCTTGTATATAGCAGGTATTGGAGCTGGTGGAAAAGGAAAATCGGATATCGCCAATTTTGCTAAAAGTCCCAACGTCAAAATCGCTTTCCTTTGCGATGTAGATGACAGAGAAGCTAAAACAAGTAGAGAGAATTTTCCTGATGCGAAATATTATAAAGACTATCGCATCATGTTGGAAAAAGAAAAAAACAACATTGATGCAGTGTCGGTATCTACACCGGATCACATGCATGGAGCGCAAGCACTTGCAGCCATGCAATTGGGCAAACATGTATATGTACAAAAGCCTTTGACGCATGATATATTTGAAGCCAGACAGTTGACAGAAGCTGCTCAAAAATACAAAGTGGTGACCCAAATGGGTAATCAGGGAGCATCAGGTGACGGAGTACGCAAATTACAAGAATGGTATAATGCTGACATCATAGGAGATGTACATACAGTGTATTGCTGGACCAATAGACCAGTATGGCCTCAAGGAGTTGCTTGGCCTTCGAAAAAAAGCAAAATACCAAAAGGACTTGATTGGGAGCTGTGGCAAGGAACTGCTCCACGTAAAGATTATGTAGATGGTTTGCTACCATTTAACTGGAGAGGATGGTGGGACTATGGTACCGGAGCACTTGGAGACATGGCTTGCCACATCATTGAACCAGCTTTCAAAACATTACAATTGGGTTATCCAACAAGTGTGGAATGCAGTGTAGGAACCAGCTATGTAGGCGTATGGGGACAGGTATATAGTCCAGCAAGTTGTCCGCCTTCTTCACATACGACTCTTGACTTTCCTGAAAGAGAAGGTAAATCAGCTGTTAGGCTTCACTGGATGGATGGTGGTATTCAACCAGCCAGACCTGAAGAGTTAGGACCAAATGAACTCATGGGTGACGGAAAAAACGGAGTACTTATGATCGGTACAAAAGGGAAAATGATGTGTGATGTTTATGGTAAAAACCCAAGGTTACTTCCTGCCAATGTAAATGATTACATCAACGTACCTGAAACCATTGAACGTGTACCAGAAGGACATTACCTACAGTGGGTCAATGCTTGTATTGCTGGCTATAAGAGCAAAGAATGTAGTTCTGACTTTGATATCGCAGGACCATTAACAGAAAGTATATTAATGGGCAACCTTGCGTTGAGAAGTTTTGACTTAAGAACTCCAACAGCAGATGGTAAGGACTTCAACTATCCAGGCAGAGGCATTAAGTTGGTATGGGATGGCCCATCTATGAAGATCAAGAACTTTGATGACGCCAACCAATTTGTAAAAAGAGAATATACTGGATGGTAATCCATTCATTGATATCATTTGAAATAGAAAAAGCCTCAGATATCTGAGGCTTTTTTATTGAAGTAATATTTCGGTTCTTTCTTACTCTGCTTTTTCAATCCAACCTTGCACTTCTTCAAGGGAAGGATTTTTTACATCTTTCAGCTTAAGTTTCTTCTTTGTTCCACAAACGTCATTGAACAATTTTGTGTCTTTGGCTTCCTTAAAAGCATCAATAGATACCATGCCCACTTTCTGTAAAATAGGAATTAATTCTGCTCGTACACCCAATGCCTCATATTGAGATTCGGTAAGGAACTGCTCCTTCTTCTCAGGTTTCATCTGTGGAAAAAACAGCACATCTTGAATAGAGTTAGAGTTGGTCATGATCATCGACAAACGGTCAATACCTACCCCAAGTCCGGCAGTAGGTGGCATTCCGTATTCTAAAGCCCGCAAAAAGTCTTCATCCAAAACCATTGCCTCATCATCTCCCCTTTTTCCTAATTCAAGCTGCTCCTCAAATCTTTTTCTTTGTTCGATCGGATCATTCAATTCAGAGAAGGCGTTACAGATTTCTTTGCCGTTGGCAATGGCTTCAAACCTTTCCACCAACCCTTCTTTAGATCTGTGTTTTTTGGCTAAAGGCGACATCTCCACCGGGTAATCTGTAATGAATGTCGGTTGTATCAACTTGCCTTCACACTTCTCACCAAATATTTCATCTATCAACTTGCCTTTACCCATTGTATTATCCACGGGCACGTCCAGACTTTTGGCTGTTGCTCTTAGTTCTGTTTCATCCATTTCAGAAATATCAATTCCTGTAAAATGCTCGATAGCTTCAAACATGGTAAATCGCTTCCATGGTCTCTGGAAATTCAGCACATGCTCACCAACCTGCACCTCTGTAGTACCATGTAAATCAATGGCTACTTTTTCGACCATTTTCTCCACCAAATCCATCATCCAGTTGTAGTCCTTGTAAGCAACGTATAGTTCTACCTGTGTAAATTCCGGATTGTGAAACCTGGACATTCCTTCGTTTCTAAAATCTTTAGAAAACTCAAAAACACCATCAAACCCACCTACTATCAATCTTTTGAGATACAATTCATTGGCAATTCTCAAATACAAGGTCATGTCCAATGTATTGTGATGAGTCTTGAAAGGTCGGGCAGCAGCACCACCATACAATGGCTGTAGGATTGGGGTTTCTACTTCCAAATATCCATTTCCTGACAAAAAATCACGCATGGAATTGACCAGCTGAGTTCTTTTGATGAAAGTATCTTTCACCTGTGGGTTTACTATCAAATCCACATAACGCTGGCGATACCTCAATTCAGAATCGGTAAAAGCATCAAAGGTTTTCAAATTCCCCTGATCGTCCTTTGCTTCTTTCACAATAGGCAATGGCTTCAACGATTTTGTTAGAAGCGTTAGCTTATTCACATGAATAGAAATCTCTCCTACTTCAGTGGTAAATACATACCCTTGAATGCCTATAATATCGCCTATGTCCATTTTCTTTTTGAAAATGGTGTTGTAAAGTGTCTTGTCTTCACCTGGGCAAATGTCATCTCTTCGGAGATAAATCTGAATACGCCCTTTGGCATCTTGAATTTCAGCAAAAGAAGCAGAACCCATAATCCGACGGCTCATTAGCCTTCCTGCGATGGAAA
>CAXBNB010000581.1:0-3428 GCA_963976505.1 uncultured Reichenbachiellaceae bacterium | reverse complement strand
TCAGATGCTTTTACATTTTCATCTTTGTTGGTAGCTTATGGTTTGATCCGTTATAGGCACGTAGCTTTTAATTATAGCAGCGGTCCTTTCGAGTTTTCTCAATCATACTGGCCAGTGCCAGAGTTTGTTTTTGATGGAATGCCATTATTGCATGGAATGCACCTCCCATTGGTTTTCGTGGGAATTATGACATTTATTTTGATCATGAGTAGTGTTACTATGGTATTGGCTGTCGAAGCAGGTCACAGAAATGATCGGGTCGCAGTTGAAAAATGGATGCTTTGGACTATTGTTGGAGGATTGACATTCTTAGGATGTCAGGCTTGGGAATGGAGTCACTTTATCACAGGTACTGATGAAGGAGGTAGATTGCTCGATGGTTCTATTTTCTATGGAGCCAACTTGAGTCTGAATCAATATGGGCCTCCCAATTTTGCTGCATTGTTTTTCTTCATTACTGGATTTCATGGCTTCCATGTATTCAGTGGTGTGGTTATCAACTTTATTATTTTTTACCAGGCTACTACTGGTGTATTGGCTAGAAGGGGAACTTATGAAATGGTGGAAAAAGTTGGCCTATACTGGCACTTTGTAGACCTTGTTTGGGTATTTGTATTTACCTTCTTTTATTTAGTCTAACGATTTTAAATTTTCATATAGATGGAACAAGAAACAACTGAAATTAACGTACAACCTGCAGATAAAGCGAAAATTTTAAAAATTTGGAAGGTAGCAGGGATTTTGGCAGTCATTACTGCCTTGGAATTCGTAATAGCCTTTACTGTAGATGCCGGATCATTTAAGACAATTACTTTTATCATAATGACATTGGTGAAAGCAGGTTATATAGTGGGAGAGTTTATGCATTTAGGACATGAAACGAAAGGATTGATCTATACGATTTTGCTGCCATGCATTTTTGTAATGTGGTTGATTTTGGCTTTGTTGATTCAAGGAGCAGCTATCTTTACAGCTTTAGGATTATAAAGAATTAGATATTTTAAAATATAAAAATCATGCTGTATTCTACGGCATGATTTTTTTTTATAGATATAATTTTGTAGCATGAAATTCAAGTGGTTGTTTCTGTTTTTTATTTTAGGCTTTCCGGTATCCATATACCTTTTTCTTCAAGGTTTTGGTGAAAACAAGTTTAATGTCCCAGTGTACTACGAAATGGGAATAAATGAGCCTATTGGTGACTGTTCAAAGGTAACAGGACAATTTATTGTACCGAATTATAAAAAATTCGATACCACATTTGATGATACAATTGAGGGCGTAGTGGTGTATGATTTGGGTACACCGAATTGTGATTCATGTCAATTCAAAATCAATAATTTGTTGTCACTCAGTGATAAGTTTAGAAAATGGGAAGGGTTTAAGATTTTCTCTATTTTGAATGCAGATCAAACTGGATTATACCCTGATTCTGGAGCCAACTGGAAAGTGGTTACCAATACACAAAACGATATATTGAAATTTACAAGATGTGGTTTAAACCTTGAAATTCCATCGATTAAGGACAACAGAATCACCAGAAATGGAGTTGTAGTATTAGTGGATCAACAACAAAGAATCAGAGGCTACTACAATGTGTTTGATAGAAAAGAATCCGATAGACTTGGAGTAGAATTGGAAATATTAAGAATTGAAAAGTAATTTATGAAGCCTAACAAAAAAGCACTTACAACCATAATAGTAGTCTCAATAGTAATTCCAGTCGCTGTAGCGATATTGTTGTTTTCGCCTTTCAAAATTTCTTCAGAAGCAACTTGGATCAGAAACCTCCCAACATTTAATGCCTTTATAAACGGACTTACTGCTATGTTTTTACTCATAGCGAGGTATTTTATTATGCAAAATGAGCGTCAATGGCACAAACGGTTCATGGAGCTATCTTTTGTGCTAGGGGCTATGTTTTTGATCTCGTATATTATTTATCACGCCAGTGTTCCTTCTGTTTCGTATGGAGATATCAATGGCAATGGAACACTTGAAGCGAATGAATTATTAAGCATAGGCAACATAAGATATGTCTATTATACATTACTTCTTTCTCATATTAGTTTGTCCATTGTAGTGGTGCCATTTGTTTTGTTTGCTTTTTATTACGCACTCTCTGAAAACTTTACAAAACATTTAAAAATTGTGAAATACACATGGCCTATATGGTTTTATGTTTCGGTATCGGGTGTGTTGGTTTATTTTATGATCAGTCCTTATTATCAGTAAGAATGTTTGGGCGTTAAATTCTTTAAAATATTTATAAATTGTCTGGAGTTATTTGTTTGGAGATGACTTTATTGCTGATTTTAAAAGATTGCTTAAGAATAAAATATTCCTTTCAACTTTATTCTCCAACATAAATATTTTCAGGTAAATGAAAGTAAAAGGCGATTGTATAAATAATTGGCAGCTATTTTTTTGAGCAGAAATCCCAGCATCAGCCAGTAATGAATTGTTCATTATTTCGAAGATTTGTTTTTCAAAATCACCATTGATTATTTGCAACGCTTTTATTAAATAGTCTTTTTTAGAATTATCATTGCTTTCTTTGTTCGAAATTTGATTGGCGTGTAAACGATAATATGCGCCACATAATTCAATTTTTCTAAAATTTACACCTTTGGATTTAAGTAGTAGCCACTGATAGGTATCTTCTCCGATTTTCAACTTTTCGTCAAAAGGATATTTGAGTAGGACTTTTTTTTTAAACAAAAAGCTATGAATCAATCCCATTCCGAAAAGGATAAAATATAAAGTTGAGTTGCTTTCTTTGTGCAACAGGTTTAAATGTCTATTGGTGTTAAGGCTGACATGTTTTTCTCGATGAGACAATCTATTTAAGTTTTTGTTTAAGATTTCACCACCAGTCATGACTACATCTACCTTGGGATATTTATTGAAGGTTTGAATGCACTTTTCGAGCATATCTTGGTGAAGAGTATCATCATCATCTAGATATAAAATATAATCCCCATTGGCATGTTTTGTGCCAATATTTCTAGCATGAGATACGCCAAAGTTTTTTCCCAAATCTATCCTTTTGATAAGTGAACTAATTCGAACTATGCTTTCTAGATCTTCATTATATCTTTCTTCTGAACCATCGTTAACTATGATAATTTCAACTGGCAAATAAGATTGATTCAATAAAGAATCAATAGTTTCTGTCAGAAACTCAGTCCGGTTGTAGGTGGCAATGACAATGGTTATTTTATCGTGCATCGTTTTTTGGAATGAGGATTCTTCATAATTAACAGCGGCTCTTTTAATGAATAGAAAAGCGCACTTAAAAAGGCAGTGGTAAATGTAAATATTGCAATGGGAATCAAATAGGGTCTAACAGACAATTTCTTATGAATAATGAATCTTCGGAGCATCGCAAAGGAATAAGTAGGCCAGAATCGAACTGGTAACCTCCG
>CAXBNB010000580.1:0-3455 GCA_963976505.1 uncultured Reichenbachiellaceae bacterium | reverse complement strand
AACGTACAATGAATTATACACTCCCAATGCTTTTCTCAAATCTAATGATTTTTTAGTTTGATTCCTTTATTTAATAACTACAAGAGCAAATACCATTAATTGCCAAATGGTTGGTGTTTCTATTTGGCAATAAATGGTGAATCAAATCATTTCCCTATTGCGAAATCATGGAAACTTAAAGCGCCATATCCATTCGTTCCGAAGATCCAAGGGCCTTGATAGCAGTCGCTCGTGTTCTCGTAGAAATGTCCAGGCAAATAACTGATTGAGCTGGCTTTGGTTTTGCTTTCCAAGGTAAGGATGACCAAGTTTCCTTTTGCTATGCCTTGTTTAACGACATGATTTTTACCATCTAGGAATAAGTAATCATTCATGGTGGCATCTTCATTATTGTCTGATGGCCAAACCACTTCTTTTGAAAACTCCAAAGTGATTTCCTTGCCTGGTTTGGAGTAATATGCTTTCACTATATCTGGAGAACCCGCACCATTGAGGTTGGCATTGTAAAAATCCGCTGCAACCAGGGGGTGTAACCAATCGCCCATCTGTGTGTAACCTGCATTGGTATAATGACAGCCATCATGCCCTTGCAGGCCGCTAGTAGAAATGGTCGATACATCATCGTATTGGTAAGCAAACTTTCTTTGTGTCTCTCTTATCTCGCTTTGTCTTTCTCCCCCACATCCCGGATGAATCTGGAAAACATATACTTTTTCAATCGTAGGATAATCTCTTTTCCATCCTTTATACAGGGTATCAAAATTACCTGCATAGTTTAGGTAAGTACCATCGTTTGAGTTGGACTCTCCCTGATGCCAAATAAGTGCTTTCACATTGTTGGCTACTCCGGCTTTTTTCGCTCGGTACAGCAACCTTCCATAGGTAGAATTCAGACTCATCAAATCATCTTCCTTCGGTAGGTTATACTCTATGGAAGAGCCGCCACTCCCACCATTGATGATGGCTATTGGAATCTTATGGTCCTCAACCAATTGCTTCATCAGCCTTATTCCCCAGGCACTCACATGAAAATCCTGATAATGATCTCCAGACGCTATTCCCCACAAAGTATCGGCAGGGTTGTATTCGGAATAATTCGTATTCTTTCCAAAACTTCTACAAAATTCATTTTTATAAACGGCCTCTTTTCTAGAAGGATGAGAGTTAGATTGGCCATTGATTAGGAATACATCACCACATACAATATTATCAAATGAGCTGCCATTGACAACCTTTCCATCCTTTGAAAAACTGGTTTCAAATCTATATTCCCACAAGCCAGCGTCAATAGAAGGTGAAAATTCAAAGCTTGCTTTTCCTGCATTGTATGTAAGGTTTTTCTCAGCGGTATTGATGAGTTGATTGTCCTTAAACATTTTCAAAGTAGCCTTATCAAACCCTTGGGTATGAACAGATCCTTTGATATTTACAGTGGCACGATTGTCCTCACCCCTTGGGTACAGCTGCATGTGGGCAGGTTTTTCGGAATAGACAATCTTCTTGCTGGCTATACGTCTTTTGTCAAAACTTAAAGCACCTAGGTCATTCTGTCCAGTGATCCAGGGACCATTGTAAACATCGGTTGTGTTCTTATAGACCTTAGAAGGCAAGTAAGTGATGAAATTTAATGACTCCTTTGAAGTTACATTCAAAATGACTTTAGAACCCTCCACACGGCCGGATTCAACTGTGCTTTCTACAAATTCACCATTCCCCTGTTGGCGGAAAAAGAATTGGTCTTTCAGGAAGTGTGTACTGCCATTTACTTCTCTTTTCTCCTCCCAAACCAAGTCCTGATCAAATTCTAAGACGATTTCAGCAGTATTGCCATCGAAAGCCTTGCTGTAATATGCTTCAACCATTTTTGGTGGAGTAATAATACCATTTGCTTTTTCTCCATAAAGGTCTCTAGAAATCAAAGGGAAAATCCTTTTGGCAAAATCGACATACCCTTCATGCAAAAAGTGGCATCCGTCATGTCCCTGCACTCCAGTGGTGGACATGAGTTCAACGATATCGTTGCGGTCAGCAATTTGACTTTGCGTTTCTCTTATTTCACTCTGAAAGTCACCACCACAGCCAGGATGCAACTGAAAGAGGTAAACTTTTTTAACACCGCTGTAAACACGTTTCCAATCGCCCAGTAATTCTTTGAAATCTCTCTCGTAGGATTTATAGCGTTCATTCGTATTGCTTTCCCCCTGGTGCCACAATATGGCTTTGATTTGATCTTTTAACCCAGCTTCATTCACCCGATAAGCCAATCGCCCAAAACTCGTTTCCAAAGATGGTTTTTCTGGATAGAGCATGTTTTGCTCTATAGAAGAAGACCCACTGCCACCATTGATCAGGCAAACTGGAACTTTATGCTTTTCAACAATTAATCGCATCAGGTTGATGCCCCAAACGCCTACACCATGATCGATCTCCTTGAACCAGGCACCTATTCCATCCAATTCAGGACCATTTCCGGTTGCTCTGCCCCATCGAACCTTTTTATGTTCATCGGTATAAGTAGCGTACCCCGTTTTCACACCAAAGCTCCTGCAATAGGGATTGCTATAGGTGGCTTTGCTGCTGCTCGCATGAGAATTGGATTGTCCTGTAATGATGTAGGCATCCCCACAGACCACACTGTCAGCAGCAAAAAGTAGTTTGTCTTTTCCGTTTTTGTTGATAAACAATTCAAATTTGAATTGGTGCATGCCGGCATGCACCCGTGAGGTCAGGTTAAAGGATTGATCTTCGACCAAATAATTTTGGGTATCGTAAGCCTCCCCATCTTTGTACACCTTTAGTGTCAGCTTGCCTTTGTACTCTTTGTCCACCACTTTGCCCTTGAAGGTGACATTGGCACTGTCCTTATCGTTACGGGCATACAATTGATAAAATTCAGGTGCTTGATCAAGGTTTACTTCCTGACAAACGGCAGAAGTAATCCAGCCGAAAAAAAGGAAAAAAATGAGGTAATTCTTCATGATAAATCTTTTGTTTAGGGTAGTAATTTGATTTTTTATGACTGACGTTGACGTAAGGTATGTTCTCAATGCCGTTTATCCAAGAAGGCAACAATACCCTCTATAGTTTTAATCTCCTTGACAAAAAGAAGGAGTCTCCCCCTGACTTTCTTTAAATCAATCCAAAAAAGGAAAAGAAGGGGTGAGCTATAATTACCCGTTCTCCTTCAAGTCAAAGACCTTGTCCATCAACATCCATTTCTGTCCTGGAGCAGCCCAGGGCAATGACTGTTGGTATTTCCACATCAAATCTTCCCATTCTTGCACTTTAGAATTCCCTTCATCTGCCTTTGCTTTCTTTTCAAATGAGAATGTTTCATCCACTTCCAGAATCATAAACATTCGTGTTTCCAGCCTGTAAATTTGAGAGCTGACCACACCACCATCTACGATGCTCTCTGTTATCTCAGGCCATATTTTTTCGTGGTACTTTTCGTA
>CAXBNB010000579.1:0-3457 GCA_963976505.1 uncultured Reichenbachiellaceae bacterium | reverse complement strand
AATTCCCTCATACGTACATTGGTTTGGTCAGTAATGTAATTTTCACCTATACCACTCATGGCACCCCAATATTGCTGGGCTGTAATTAGTGTTGTGTTTTCGCTGAAAGTATCATCACCATTGTCGATCAAGCCATTCACAGTAATACCACCTTCCCTATACTGAAGGGATTGTGGAGATACTCCAGCACCATCCATAGCAGCTTCCGTACCGAGATACATTTGACCTCCGAAACGCCCATCTATCAACATTCTTAAAGAAAAATCCTTATACGTCAGGTTATTGCTCAACCCAGAAAGAAAATCGGGCTGAAAGCTTCCAAGTTTTTCTCGCTCACTTGTTGCCCTCGGGATTCCCGCTGCAGTTACAATCATACGTCCATTGTCGTCCTTAAGTATTTTAGTGCCCCAAATCTCACCATATTCTCCTCCTACTGTAGCTCTAGTATCAATTGCTCCACCATTTGTAGAGTTCCAACCACGGCTTTCTACATCTGGTAAAAACTCATCAAGCTTATTGGTATTTTTGGAAAGGTTGAAAGCTACATTCCATGATAGGTCAGTGGTTCGAATGGGAGTACCACTCAGCATTATTTCAAATCCCTTGTTAGATATTTGCCCAACATTGGTATGTACCTGTCCATAGTTGTTGGGGTTTACCTGCTGGTTATCTGTGCTTACCACATCTATCAAGTCAGTAGTCTTGATATCATAATAGGCAAAATCCAATGAAAGTCTGTTGCTAAATAGTACTGCTTCAAGACCAACCTCGAAAGTTTTTGTAAACTCAGGTTTGATGTTTACATCATTCCAGGTGCCTGGTACAGTCAGGGTAGTAATTCCCAGATAACTACTGGTGCTTCCTTTAAGGTTGTAGCCATTTTCAAGCCTTCTGGCCGGTGCGTCTTTACCGACTTCAGCCCAACTTCCCCTTACTTTCAGCATATCCATCACTGCCTGATCAGGATCAAGAAATTCACTCAATATCAAAGACAAACTAGCTGAGGGATAAAAAAATGATCTGCTGGTAGCAGGTAACGTGGAAGACCAATCATTGCGACCTGTAACATCCAAATATACAAATCCTCCATACGAAAGTTGTGCTGATCCGTACAAAGAGTTCGTTTCACGCTCTGAAGGAATCCCCGATGATCCAGTCACTACTGACGCACTACTCAAGGTTGTCACTACAGGAATTCTAAAATCAGTACCATTTGTACTGATAGATGCATGTCTTTGTTTTAAATGATTACCACCAAAGTTAACATTCAAGTGAACTTTATCAGACAAATCTTTGTCAACCATCATTAAAAAGTCCGCATTGGTTTCCTGAATAGTATTTTCAGAAAATCCAATTGATCCATCCCTTACAAACCAGTGTCCAGTATTGGTGATCCCTTCACCACGAATCTCAGTCCAATCTGTACCTATTCGTCCGAAAGCGGACAACCAATCATTAAATTTGTAGGTGGCCTTAGCAAAGCCCATTAGACGATTTCTGGTTTCCTCGCTCTTATCATGGTTGAGTAACCAATAAGGGTTCACCCCATTGTCAGTTACGTTCCTCACAAGACCTGTAGACTCGTCTTGAAAATCTTCGAAATCACTTATAATAGCATTCCTAGGAATGCCAAAAACTCCTGTCAACAAACCTTCAGTACCCTGATTGATTCTGTTTTTGGTAAATTGACTAATGTAAGTGGCCTTGGTATCAATGGATAACCTTTCAGACAATTTCGCTGTTGTGCGCAAATTAAAGTTATTCCTTTTCAAATAAGAATTTGGAACCATTGCCTGGTTATTGGTATTAGAATAAGAAAACCTCGTAGTAACAGCCTCACTACCAGCTGAAAGCACTAGTGTATTTACAATGTTTGATCCTGTCTCGAAAAAGTTTTTAACATTGTCTGGTTGAGCTGAATAAGGTTTATTGCTACCATCCCAGTACAATTGGCTGCTACCATCCAATTTACCTCCCCATGAGCCACCTCTAGATCTCAATTCATCATAATCAGTAGAGATTTGACCTTGAGATCCCTGCCCATACTCATTCTGATATTCTGGCAGCATTAATGGGTTTGAAAATACTGCACTGGTTGAATATCCCACATTAAGCCCTCTACCGGTAGCACCTTTTTTGGTAGTAATCATAATCACACCATTTGCCGCCCTAGACCCATACAATGCAGCCGCATTTGGACCTTTTAGCACCGACATAGATTCTATGTCGTCAGCATTGATATCGGAAATACCTGATCCTGAGTTTCCACTATTGTACACACTACCACCCTGATTAAGGTTGGTATTGTCCATTGGAATACCATCTACAATAAATAGTGGTTGGTTGTTTTGAGTAAGAGAGTTATTGCCCCTTATAATTACCCTAACGCCAGCACCCGGTCCGGATCCTGATTCGGTGATATTCACCCCGGCAACTCTTCCTTTGAGATTGGATATGGCGCTAGATGATGCTTTTACAGTGTTAATATCATCTCCATTCACCTGTTGAACAGCATATCCTAAAGCTTTTTTAGACCTTTCAATACCGAATGCTGTGACCACCACTTCCTCTAGCTGTGAGGCATCAACTTTCATTTGAAGATCGATGACGTTTTGATTCTCAACAAGTACTTCTTCAGTAAGATAACCGATAAAAGAAATTACCAAAATGGAGTTTTCAGGAGCAGTCAGCTTATAATTTCCACTGATATCAGATGTTGTTCCTTTAGAAGAATTTTTGACAAATATGGAGGCTCCTGGAAGACCTTGCCCATTTTCGTCAGTAATCTTACCAGTAATATTTACGTCAACAAGAACAACTTCCAATTCCTGAACTCTTTTCTGCTGATTCTTGAAAGGAGTTACCGCAATGTTATTGTTAACCTGTCGGAATTTTAGCTGAGCACGTTTTGATATTTCGATCAAAACATCAGAAACCTTATAGGTCCCTGGTTTTTTATTTAAGCCAGGCTTGTTTTTAATTCTTTTTTTATCATAAAAGAAAGTGTAACTCGTTTGTTTTTGAATTTGATCAAATGCCTCTTCAATAGAAGCTTCATTGAATTCAAGATTCACATAGGTTTCTTTAACACTCTTGTATTGTGCAACTCCTTCTAAAGCCATCAAATTGACCATGAAGATAGTTTGCAGAACAACACCAAAAAATGAGTATTTAACACTCATAGTTATTAATTGTAATAGTTTAAAATTCATATCTTTGTTAAGATTAGTGAAATATTTATTTTACTGTCAGTTACTTACCCTGAATATTTGTTTTGACGAACTGGGTATTCGGGGTAAGTTTTTTTTCGGACTTCCTTGAAACCGAAAAGCGTTTTTCTAACTTGTGTTTTTCATAATAATTATTTTTGATTTTTTATATTAAAAGCTAATGGTTACTTTATCTTCTTGCACTTGATAGTCAAATTGTAATGAGTAGCTAAGTACCCTTAATACAT
>CAXBNB010000578.1:0-3462 GCA_963976505.1 uncultured Reichenbachiellaceae bacterium | reverse complement strand
TTTTTAAACACTTCTCCTTTTTTATAAAAGAACAGACCGACAAATACCCCAAATGCCCAAACTAAAATGGTATATTTATTCATTAAACCTAAGCCTAGGGTTATTCCCAAAAGAATGAGGTACTTTTTGTTTTCTGAGTTTATAAACTTGATTAAAAAGTAAAAACCCAGTGTCCAGAATAATTGGTCAAATGCAACAGGTTGGAACAAAGTGTGATTTCTGTAAAAAGGCAGAAATGCGAGGATACAAATTCCGGATAGTAAAACAGCCTTTGATTTCCCACCAAACTCTATGGCTATGAAGCAGCATAAGATTAGAATCCCAATGCCTGCAAGCGTCGGGAAAAGTCGAACTCCTAAAAGTGAATAATGAAAAAACCAATAGGACAACTTTCCGATAAGAGCAATAAAGGGAGGGAATTCCATAAATCCCCAATCAAGGTGTTCACTTACAGATAAATGAAGTAATTCATCCCGATGAAATCCATAATTCCGATTTCCAAACCATTGAATGAGTAGTTTAACAAAAGAAAGAATTAGAATTATTGGAAAAAATTTTTTCATCGATTGATGGTGCTCAATGGTTTGGTTAAATCGTGAAAGGATCAGTTACAGAGCATATTCCTTGTAGCGAACTTTATTTACTTTATATCAAGCGGGGCACCTTCACTAATAACAGTGACCTGAACCCGGGCATTGATCTCCTTGGGTCCTTTTCCAGCAAATAAAATTTCATTTTTCCCTTTGGTTAAAATAGGAATTGAACCTTGAGGCGTTACTTCAGCGATCAATTCCCCTTTGGATCCGTAGAGCTTACAATCATTGGATGAAAGAAATTCAAGATACATACCTGGTTCCATTCTTACTGGAAAAACAATTGTTTCCCCACCAATGGTAATCGAAGGGTTTTCAACAAATCCAGATACCATTTGCAATGCCTTAACCGGTCCCAATACAGCGCTGACTTTTTTATCTGCTGGAATATTATTGTACCACAATTGCAATCTTTCAACTTGTCCAAAGTGAACCGTGTGCCTGTAAGAATCATAGACATAAAAATGAGAATCATCGGGCCAGATATAATCACTGATCTTTGAAGATTCAATTTCCACAAGTTCGAAATATTTCCAACCCGTAAAATCAATTTTGATGAAATGATCTCCATGGGCACCATGCGAAATATGTATGGGGCTCCTCACACTCAAATTCAAAATCTGACCACTGCCATCTCCTTTTACCCACACCCCTAGCGCTTGATTTTTACTTAGATCAAGCAATGGTTCAAAAGTTTTTTCCATGTTGATAAATGAACCATCTTGTGGAGACTCACCACTGTTTTGTGCTGAAAATATGGCCGCTTGCTCCCCTGTTGCTACTTTTTCTGGTGACGCGTTTATTCTACCTGAGATTCCCTCAGCACTAGATTTATTGATAAAATCGGTTGGTTTTGAAAAGTCAGTTAAAATAATGCCAGAAGGGTCGTCATAGGATGTTACCGACATCAGCGGTTCTATTCTGAGTTTTACCGGCTGGGCTTCAAATTGATTAATTACCGCCCAGCTTGCAGATGGATGTTCAAACCCTGCAACTTTGTGTTTGTCATAGGCAATGGGTTTAAAATTCCAATCGCCGTTTTCCTGTTGGAAAAGTTTATATTCCTTTCCCGGTTGTCGAAGGAGTTTTTTAACCTCTTCTCCAAAATAATTATCGTGTCTTAATTTTTCATACTGCTTAATGATTTCTGTAGCTTGTTTGAAAAGCGGGATTCGTTCCAAAGTATTTTTATCCACTCCCCCCAATTGTGAAAATCCGGCATTATTGCCTATCATCTTGTTACCGAGGTATTCAATATCGTCCGAAAAGGTAGGTTCCACTTGAGGAGGAGCCCAAGTCTGGTTGCCCCACCATCCCAAATGGAGGGGAAGCTGCATTTGTCCTTTATCAACTCCGGCATACTTATCTATTATGGGTGTATGTCCGGGCCATCTGCCATGTTCCCATTCATAAGATATTATTTCATAGGGGAGAAATAGCCCAGATGCTTTTATTGATGCCAAGTGAATATCTACAAAACGTTTATATCCTCGAACAGGCCTATCCCATGCCTGCCAGCGTGAGCGATAGTGCCACCAGTGGTGAGACATAGAACTCATCTCCATCCCAACCGGCCGCTCCAGATTTTTCACAACTTCAAAAATAAATTTTGTACCATAATACCAGAAGTTTTCGTCCCCTCCGAGCACAGCACTTCCATCAATGGCATCAAAATACATCCCATCAAAACCACAATGGTTAACTATTTCTGCATGTCTCTTTGCCATTTCATCGAACAAAGGTGTTTCTGGCCCGGGAACAAACCTCCCAAACCTTTCACTCATGTGATATGCCGTTTCATCTAAACCATGTGATGAGATCTTTGTGCCGACTGCCCCGCGTTTGAGCCCTGTGAATTTGTAGGGTGCAGATTTAGTAACCCCGCTGAATTCTATTAACTCATCACCAATTCTAAGTGTTACGCTGTTTTCCGTATGAAAACCTGTGACAGTAGATATATTGGATGTGGGTTCCTTTACGACAATTTCATCAGTATGCTCATCAATGGGTTCCGCAAGGGTAAATGTGCGCGCATATCCCAAGTCTTTATTGGGAATTGGCGTCACGTATCGTGAGCTTTTGTCAATAAAAAAGGCATAGGTGTGAAAAATATGGGAAATTCCAGCCTCATGTAACCGCTCATTGATCCGCTTAAACGAATCCCAGCCATCGGGCCACTTTTCCTTATTCAACTCAAAGGTTCCAAACTCAAAAAAACTCCAGCCCCCATGGCTGTCTATCTGATTGAACCCTAAATTATGACATGTCTCAATCCATTCGTCCACCGTTTCTTCGGTAAGGGAGCCAAAGTTCATTAGGTAAGAACCGTAACCTTCCTTTTTTGTTAGTGCCCACGCTCCTCCTGCATCTGAAAAGGGGATTTCTTTTGCATTTGTGATTACATCGCGAATAACGGGAAGTACCTTCTGTTGTGGTAAACCGAGCAAGGTCACTTCCGCCCCTTCTATTCCAAATTTAGTATAACATTTTGCCCAAAGATTGGTCTGTAAAGGTGGCAGCTGTCGCACATGTGTGAAAAGGTTCATGGAGAGTGCACAGGCTGCAAATGATTCATAAGGTTGGCCTTCCAACTTTAGAGGAATATTTAAAAAAACGAGCGATTCGATTTCTCCAGAAACTGATGTCACCTTTAAAGTGATGTGATCATTTGCCTTGCTAATTTGAATATCGACACCAACACCTGTTTCCCCAAATCCCAACTGCAACTGATTTTTTTTCCGCAACACTGTGGAGACGTCATGTTTTTGTCCGTCAATCCATATGAAAGCGCATTTTGATACTGATTCAGAATCCAGGTAATTTTCACCTGTACTTTTATCAACAAATGCGATATTCACTCCATTAGAAG
>CAXBNB010000577.1:0-3467 GCA_963976505.1 uncultured Reichenbachiellaceae bacterium | reverse complement strand
CCTTTGCCGGGCGTTCCCCTGTCATTTTCACTGATGTGAACATGTTTCAGATAAGGAGCAATACATTTTATTGCTGCACCCTGACTTTTCTCCTCAATATTGGCATGATGTGTATCGTACATAGCCCCTAAACTTGGATGGTTTACCTGCTCCACTAAGGTGCTTAGGTCTGCCATCGTGTTGTATAGGTAACATTCAAATCGATTGAGCGCTTCTGGTGCCAGCATTATCCCCGTGGGAGCTGCATATTCAGCGGCCTTTTGTAGCATTTCGATACTCCACTGTCTTTCCTCCAAGGTAGGAGGTTGACGGGTGAAATGTGCAAATGAAGAATGAAATGGGCCACAGATTACTTCTGCATTCAGTGCTGCTCCCATGTCAATAGACCATTTGAGTTTGTCAAAGCCAGCGGCTCTTTCCTTTGCGTTAGGACTGGCTATGTTTTCGTCAGGACCTAAAGATGCCACACAGGTCACACCCATATCGATATCTCCGAAATGTGTTCCTAGACTTGAATAAAGCTTTTCATCTCCTTCACCTAAAAAAAGTTCAATGCCGTCATATCCGGTATTCTTTATTTTGTCAACAATCCCATAATGTTCCTCTGTGACATGATTGGTCCAGAGCAACATGTTCATTCCAATTTTCATTATAAAATGTAATTTAGATTTAGCCGGAGTTTAAAGTCCGGCTAAATATTGTTATTAGTTATTTCGAATTTTTATTTGATGCAAAGATCAACCCGCAGCATTATCAGCTTTCATCTTTTTCACCCAAAACAAAAGTATGGTGAACAATACAATGAGTATTGCCGGGAATGTGACCATTGTACCCAATGTGGCTTGTCCAGACACCAATTCTAACTCTTCACCAGTAAGTCCAGCAGCGGCGGCTGCAGCTTTATCAGAATCAATCCAGCCTCCTATAATAGGTTGAAATATTGATGAGGAGAACATACCTACAGCGCCAATGATAGACATGCCTAATGCACCACTCTGTGGGATCTTGTCAGCAATAAAACCAACCATGTTTGGCCAGAAGTAAGCTACACCCAATGCAAAGAAGACAGCTGCAACGTAAGCCATCGCCCCAGTTTGGGTACTAAATAGATAGATGCCTATGGTAGCTAGAATAGCAGAACCAAGAAGTACACCTGTTTGATCGAATTTTTGTACAATATCTCCTCCAAAATACCTCGCTATGGCCATTAGTCCTGTTACAAGTGCCAATATGATCATAGGCTCGGCACCACTTTTGGCGAGGATAATTCCTACCCATTGCTGAGGGCCAAATTCTGTGATAGCGGTAAGTGCCATACAAACAAACATGAAAATAAACAATGGTGAAATCATGGCTTTAATGTTTCCTGAAAGCGTAGCAGCCTCTTCGACTTTTGCTTTTGGCCAATCTTGCCCGAAGAACATATAAGCATATACCAATGTAGGGATCATTATTATCCAAATCTGAGTTTCCCAACCCATGCCAGCTTCTGTCATAAATTGCGAAACAAGAGCTCCGATTACGATACCACCTGGAAACCACATATGGAATCGGTTCATCATTTTACTCATTGCATTGCCTTGGTAAGCATCTGCTATCATTGGGTTACAGGCTGCTTCAGTACATCCGTTACCCAATCCTATTAGCAATGTTGAGATCAGTAAACCAATGTAACTGCCTGAGTAAATGGTTAAAAGGATGCCAACAGCATGGGCGAAGAAAGCAAATTGCATGATTTTTTTTCCTCCAACAGTGTGGTAAACTAATCCCCCAACTACCATAGAAATAGGGAAGCCTAAAAACCACATTGAGTTAATAAAGCCTAGTTGTTCAGCAGATAAATTCAGTTCGGCTCCTAGTTGTGGCAGGATGCCTGCTCGGATACTGAATGAGAAGGCTGTTGTAATTAAGGCAAAACAACTGCCGTAAAAAAGTCTGTTCTTATTTTCCATTAAAATGAGGCGTCTCACAAAATTAAATCGAATAAAAATTTCAAAGTCCCTCTATCTTATTAAAGAATGATACTTTTTTGTCTTTATTAGATCTCCGCATTGAGAAATCAGAAAAGCTACATTATAACTCAATGGAGAATATTTGGAAGCATTTATGATGATTGTACAGGAATTTAGCACTGAAAAACCAATATCTGATTGAGATAAAATAATCTATGTTTGACTTGTTTTGTCAGGATAAGGGACGCCTTTTTTGGCAAACAGATCGGTCTGTTTTAAATGGTTATAATATACTGGTTTGGATATTTAAGAAAAGCTTGCGGTATTCATGTGGGCTCATTTTGGTGATCGCTTTAAATTGCCTGTTGAAATTGGAAAGCGTAACAAATCCACATTCGTAACTGATTTGAGAAATATTGAAATTGTCCTCCAAAAGGAGTTTTCTGGCGTGCCCTACTCTTATTTCATTTACAAAGCGGGAGAAGGTTTTGTTTGCCCGAGGTTTAAAATACCGGCAAAAAGAAGTGGTAGTCATGTTGAGCAATCCGGCAATTTCATCCAATGCTATTTTGGTTTTAAAATTGCTCATGGTGTATTCATACACCATTCTCATTTTCTCCACATCTTCACCTTTGAAAACATTGGAATAGCCAGGACTAGCCAACAAGTTGTAATCGTCGCTATTGGCCAATAGGTCTATTATTTCCAGTAATTTTATGATTCTACGAAATCCTTTTTCAGACACAATTTCCAACATCATTTTGTTGATTCTTGTTCTGGTTTCACCCAAAAACTCCATGCCCCTCACGCAGTTTTCAACGAGCTTATTGACGTTGTAAAATTCTTCTTTTTCCAACAACGTGTTGCTCAACAATTCATGATCGAAATAAATGACAAGCCCCCTGGTTTTTAGTTTGCTGTCCTTTTCAAAATATTCTTCATCACTTCTCCAGAGATGAGGGAGGTTTGGGCCAGTGAGGGTAAGGTCACCCGCTTCAAAAGTTTGCACATGGTCACCGACAAATCGGGTGCCTTTTCCTTCAGCAATATAGGATATTTGAAACTCTGGATGGAAGTGCCATTTGGGGTTGAAAAAAGGGCCTGTAAGGTCTTTGAAAACAAAAGTTTCCTTAGGTGTCAGCGTTTTTTCTATGTTTGGCTTGCGCATTAATTTCCTTTCTACTCCATGTTTTGGACTAAATTAGGGTAAAAAAGTATCATGTGGCAATTAATATCCCCTGTTTTAGGTAAAAAGGAGAATACAATAATGAAAGTTAAGTGTTTGTTGGCTTTCAGGCGCAGGACACTTTTTTAATTTCAACTATCGATGTAAGTATTAACCCTGTCTGGCTTAATACTTAAAAGAATAGATTTTTTTAATTTTTAACCCAATAGTCTAAAACAAGGAAATCTTCGAGCTGAGGGTGTAAAATCTTGCCATAAGCCTTGTGGTCAGGGTGTGCTATGTATACTGCTAAATCTTCCTCACTATCAAAATTCAATATAAAGCAGTGC
>CAXBNB010000576.1:0-3479 GCA_963976505.1 uncultured Reichenbachiellaceae bacterium | reverse complement strand
TTTGGTGATGAATTCAAAAGCGGCATCCATTTTATCTTTAGCTGCATCTAGGGCATTGCTCCTGGCATCCCATGGAAATACTTTGGTGCCTGGGCCAAACGGATCAGCACCAGTACCGCAGAAGGTATGCCAATAGGCTGTAGCAAACCTGAAATGATCCTTCATCGTTTTGCCGCCAACTAATTTGTTTTCGTCATAAAATTTAAAGGCAAGGGGATTGTCCGAACCTCTTCCTTCGTATTGTATTTTTCCTATTCCTTCGAAAAATTCTTTGTCTCCTGTTACAATGCTTGTTTTTTCCATGATGCGTATTGTTTAAAGTCTTTTTATTTTAAAATTTTTTCTAAATCAGATTTCCAGGTCTCATAGCCATTTTTATAAACCTCTGCTTGTCCGACAGATTGGTATGATTTTATCACTTCTACCTCCTTAAATGCTTCTTCCGGGGTAGCGTATATGTTTGCTGCGATCCCTGCGGCTTTTGCAGCGCCTACAGCACCTGTAGTTTCTATCATTTCTATTTCACAGTCAAGTATGGAGGCAATGGTAGTGGAGAATACATTGGATTGGAACAGGTTGTCATTGCCCACCCTCATTACGTTGGTATTCAATCCTAGTGATTTCATTATGTGTACGCCATAAATAAATGAGTATGCAATGCCTTCCAATGCGGCCCTGTAAAAATGTGCCTTATTGTGCCTGTTGAACTGTATGTTGATGATATGGCCTCCAGTATCTTTGTTTTGAAGCACCCGTTCTGCACCGTTTCCAAATGGAATAATCCTCAGTCCATCCGAATTCACTGCTATAGAGGATATCATCTTTTCCATATCGTTGTAAGAGACTTTGTCCGAGGCAAGCATTTGTCTCATCCAGCTGTATTGTATGCCAGCACCGTTCACACAAAGCAATACCCCGATTCTTGGGTTTTCCTTAGTGTAGTTGACATGGGCAAAAGAATTTACCCTAGTTTTATCATCAATAAATGGTTTGTCAACTACTCCATAGACCACTCCTGAAGTACCTCCGGTAGTAGCTATTTCGCCAGGATTCAATACATTCAATGACATGGCATTGTTGGGTTGATCGCCCGCCCGGTATCCTACAGGAATGCCACTTGTTAGTCCCAAGAATTTGGCTGCTTCACCATTTAATCTTCCTTGATCAGAAAAGGTTGGTACGATCTCTGGAATTAAATCACCGTGTATGCCGTAATGTTCCATAAGAAAATTGGCCACACCGTTTTCTTCAAAATCCCAGAACATTCCTTCTGACAATCCCGAAATAGTGGTTTTAGCCTCCCCAGTCATTTTAAGGGCCATGTAATCTCCCGGGAGCATGATTTTATGAATTTTTTCATACAGTGCAGGCTCATTGTCTTTCACCCATTTCAATTTGGATGCGGTAAAGTTCCCTGGGGAATTGAGCAGGTGTTTCAGGCACTTTTCTTCTCCTATTTCTTTGAAGGATTGGTTTCCAATTTCTACCGCTCGACTGTCACACCATATAATGGATGGGCGCAGCACCTGATGGTCTTTATCCACCAACACAAGTCCATGCATTTGGTATGAAATACCTATTCCTTTGATGTCTCCAACATTGATTGGACACTCTTTTAATAATTTTGCTGTGGCATGTTGTGCATTTTCCCACCAAAGCTCCGGCTGCTGCTCTGCCCATCCTTGTTGGGTGGATATTATATCCATTTCCGTTTCGGGGTATTGAGCAATGCCAAAGGTCTTTCCTGTAGCACTGTCCACCAGTGCAGCTTTGATAGATGAACTGCCAATATCATATCCTATTAAATACATGCTTGTTTGTTGGTTAATTCTGTTTGATCAAAAAGTTGCTCAATCGAGAGAACAAAGAAAATTCTTATGGTTGTTTGATATAGAAAATACGGTACTTCAATCCTTCTTCACATATATTCATTGATACGTCAGAGATTTTCAAAGTCGGTCTAACAACTCCTCCAAAATCTGGTCTTTACTTAGTTGTAGTTTTTTTCTCAACCTGTACCGACGAGTTTCCACTCCTCTGACAGACAAATTCAGTTGGCTTGCTATTTCCTTGGTGGACAATTTCATTTTTAAAAGCATGCATAATTTGGCTTCAGCAATAGATAATTTGGGATAATCACTTTTAAGTTTTTTGAAAAAGTCACTGTGTAACAAATCGAACTGATTCTCAAATGCTTTCCATTCTTTATTACCACTGAGGTTGTTTTCGATTTTAGTGATGAGCTTGTTGAGCTTTTTTGTTTTTTCCTCTTCGTTAAAAGATTTGTCTAAGTCGGATAACGAACTTTTGATTTCTAATAAAAAATCATCTTTGCCCATCAATTGCATTTTTGATGCAGCGAGTGCTTTGTTTTTGTCATCCACCTCTTTTTTGAGGCCCATATTTTTCGCTTTCAACACTTCTGGTCTGTTGCCTCTCGATGGAATTTCATACAAGGTCTTGTCCAAAGCAGCCAACCAATAGCTATAAGCCTGATTGCATTGAGCTTGATTGAGCCTGGGCTCATGAATCATCATAGGGCTTACGCCAGAAAGGGCATCTTCCAATGTGTCGTATTGTTTGATAGCTACGCCAGCCGCAAGTGCTGCGCCAACTGCTCAGGTGGTATCTACCACTTCGATATGACAATCCAATAAAGTGGCTATTGTCATTGAAAATACTTCTGATCTAAACATGTTGTCATTGCCCACCCGCATGACATCTACATCCAATCCCATTTCTTTAAGTAAATAAACGCCATGTGCAAAGGAGTAGGCTACACCTTCCAATGCACCTCTGTAAATATGTGCTCGTGTATGTCTGTTGAAATCCAAGTTTAGAATATGAGAATGTATGTTTCTGTTGTCAAACATTCTTTCTGCTCCATTACCAAAAGGAAGGACACACAAACCATCGGATCCTATGGGGACAGATTTGGCCATCCGCTCCATGTCGTCATAATGCCGCCCGCTTAGGGCTATCTGGCTTTTCATCCAGCCATATTGTATTCCTGCACCATTCAGACATAGTAGTACACCTATTCGATCGTAATTCTCTTCGTAGTTGACATGTGCAAAAGCATTTACACGGGACTTGATATCGTGGATAGGCCTGTCAACGATTCCATATACCACACCTGACGTGCCGCTTGTTGCAGCAATTTCGCCAGGATTTAATACATTCAGGCTCAGGGCATTGTTGGGTTGATCTCCAGCCCGGTAAGTCACAGGAATCCCCGGGATGAGTCCAGTGCTTTCTGCAGATTTTTGAGTTACTTTTCCTTGTATGGAAAAAGTTGGAACTACTTCCGGTAGGTGGGTTTCTGTCAACTCATAGTAGTTGAGAACCTTTTTCGCAATTTCCTTTTTTTTGAAATCCCAAAATATACCTTCGGAGAGCCCTGAAATAGTTGTGTGCACCTCGTTGGTGAATTTCATGGCTATGAAATCACCAGGAAGCAGTATTTTGTATATTTTGTC
>CAXBNB010000575.1:0-3480 GCA_963976505.1 uncultured Reichenbachiellaceae bacterium | reverse complement strand
AAAACACAAAAAAACATTAAACTCAGAACCTAGTCAATTTGCAACAATGCCTCCACAGGTTCTCACGCCAATGTTTGTGTCCGCACAAACATTTTTAAACATGATTACCGTTTGTGGAGACCTGTCTGCAGAACGGGCTGGCACAAAACGGGGGCGATTTTATTTAATATGACAAAGTAAGGCTAATCAATTTGCAACAACGCCCACACAGGTTTGTGATCAGACAGAGGTTTATCCATCTCAATAATTTCACCTTCCAATGCCTTAATTCGGTTGGTTGGATACATTATGTGGTCAATTACCCGGCCTTTACCTGTTGTGTCTCGTTTAGATCGGTTTACCATCGAACTAAGCTTGGTTACGTCAGTTTTTAAATCTCTCCAAGAAACATCCAATCCGATATCTACAAACATTTCATAATATGGGCTGGTGTAAGTACTACTAGACAATACGAAGTTGAAATCACCCATAGCAATAGACAACTCATTGGACTGTCTTTCTTTTAAATAGTCTACAAAAGCAGTTACTTTTCCTGTGGTCTCATCTATATGCGCTTGATCCCTCCATCCAAAAGGAAAATGGACGGCATAAATGGCAATATCCCGACCTTTCACCTTAGTAGTGGCTCTGGTTACAGTATGCAGTGTATCGGCCATAAGTACTTCCTCATAATTGTCCAGTGGTGTTCTACTGGCAATGGTCTTGTATTTATCGTCATGACCAGCGGTGGAATATTTTCCAACGACTACATAGTTCAATCCCATTACGGCTCCTACTTCTTTGGTCCAGTTGCCACCCGGAGCTTCTGAAAAACAAACTACATCGAAATTGTAAGGCTTAAGCTTTTCGCCTATTTCTTGTGCTGATCCTTTGTCACTGAACTCTACATTATAAGCAGCAACCTTAAGTTTGATAGGTTTTTTCTTTTTCTCTCCATAAGTGCTAAAAGCAACTGATAAGAGTAAAACAGTTGAAAAAACGATAGAAATTATTCTTTTTGTTTTCATAGTCTTAAAATTATACGTTGTGTTTTTTTATACATTTCTTAGTACTATTCAATCACCCATTTAGGTTGGTGACTCGGACGCAAACGAGCTCTGTCTCTTACACTTTTTGGTAAAATTTTATTGTAAACTGTACCAAAACCATCATACTGATGATAAACATAGTCTTGCCATGGATCTTGACCAGAAGCCCTAGGATCTCCAGAAGTTTTTAAATGTGCCATGAGGATGCTAGACAAACTATCTTTGACAGCTTGGTAATTAGAATCATAAGCAAGGTTGTTTATCTGCCCTAGGTCCTCCTTAACCAAATAAAGCTCTTCACCCAAACGCTTTCCAAACCCAAGGGCAAATTCATCTGCATATTCATCTTGTTTTACTACCATAAAAGATTTGGTAGGACATGCATCTACATCACCATGAGTAGTTTTATTGGACGATATAAAATCAGGCCCACCAGTTGGCCACCTGTCTGGCTCGAAATTTCTAATGTACAAATACTCCTCAGTACGCAACGCCCTAATGGGATAAGTTGCCCCATCTGGTCTACAGTATGTATGCCGCTCCAATGCAGTATATACCCTGTCCCTATCTGGTTCAATTTTTCCGTTTTTTTCAGACTCAAAAATATTCATCAAACTTTTGCCTGTCATTTCAGAAGGGATTGGTAACCCAGCAGCTTCTAAAAATGTAGGCGCAAAATCTGAGTGACTTACAAAATCGTCTACTACCCTTCCTGGTTTGATCTTATCCCCCCATCGGATAGCCAAAGGCATGTGCGTACCCCAATCGTACAAATTGACTTTGGCTCGAGGAAAAGGCATACCATTGTCTGACGTTACTATAATGATCGTATTATCCAATTCTCCAATTTCATCGAGTTTTTCAATCATACTAGCCAAATGGGTATCAAACCACATGATTTCATAGTAATAATCAAGAATATCTGTGCGCACAAGAGGAACATCAGGCCAAAAAGCTGGTACATCAACCAAATCAGGTTTTAGCCCTGCTTCTCTTTCACCAATACCTTGTGAATAGCCCCTGTGGGGTTCTCTAGCACCAAACCAAAAGAAAAAAGGTTCATCTTCTTTTCTGTCATCTAAAAATGCATCAAAATTTCCACTATAATCTTTATCGCTGATTCCGTCTGCAATCCTGCCTTCTAGTCGATCGTTATAGGCTTTGATAAGTGGATCTCTTTTCAATCCAAGGTATGACGGATCGCCTGGGTTCCACCCTTTACCTGTGTACCCAACCTGATATCCTGCGTCAGCCAACAAATGTGTGAACAAGGGTAGGTCAGAAGGAATAGAACTGTGCAAAAGTCCTGCCTGACGAATTCTCCATATCTCCTGCCCAGATAATATTGAACTTCTCGATGGAGTACAAGAGGGGCTTGTACAAAAAGAATTATTAAATAAGGCACCTTCTTTTGCGATCTGATCAAAAGCAGGAGTTTTAATTTGCGGGTCTCCATATGCACCAGTATGTATCCACGACTGATCATCTGAAATGGCAAAAAGAATATTTGGGCGTTTTGTTTCAGAAATGGTTTGAGGTGACGATTTCTTATTCTCCTGACAACCAAGTAAAAAATATACACCTACACAAAAGCTTAACAAGCGAATTGTATTACACTTAATTTGACTCATAACGGTTTGCTTTTTTTGAATGTTTATCTATTTAACAGAAAACATTTGATACTAGTATTGAATGAATGAAGCCCATGGATACCTGACCAATACCTCAAGTCCAGAAAAGAAAAAAGAGCGGTAATAATATATCACCGCTCTTTTTTTATGAAGTCACTGTTTTGAAAAGCAGTTTTTTATTAATTCCCTGCAACCCAATTTGGGTTTTGAATCAAAATTCCATTGCCATTATCAATATCAGCTTGTGGTAATGGTTGATAATAATTCTTGGGAGCACTCCAAACTTTTCTTCCTACGTCAGTAGAATACATTTTATCGGCAGTAAAGAATGTTGTTAAGTTAATAATCCCAGCCTTGTGCCAGCGCAAAAGATTCTGGTACCTCATATTCTCTCCAGCTTCCTCCGTTCTTGATTCGTGCATTAAGGCGGCAATATCTCCACCAGAAATTGGATCTAAATCAGCTCTGTCTCTAATATCATTAATTTCATCATCTCCTGCTCCTGCTCCATTCAATCTTATCTTCGCTTCTGCTACATTCATATAGGTTTGACCGACTCTAAGGATAGGAACATTGGTCCAATTAATAAACGCCCCGTCATCTCTCCAAGACATATATTTATAATAACTATGTCCAGTTTGAGACAAGGTAGAAGTATGCTCCATCAAATCAGGCCCAACCTGTGCAAATTCTCCGTCAGATATGATTGTTACACCTTTTCTAATATCACCTGCTTCAAATTCATTTACTAAATCAGTTAAAGGCTCTTGAAAACTGTACATGCCCCATGGACGAGGACCTCTGTGCTTGGTCATAAATCT
>CAXBNB010000574.1:0-3486 GCA_963976505.1 uncultured Reichenbachiellaceae bacterium | reverse complement strand
AGAGACTTGGACTGATCTCGCTAATACTTCACAACAAGATATTATAAACGAAATCAAACTCAGTGTAAAAGCTGTAAAAGAAATATATAAGGAATTGGAAAAAAGAAATTTGAAATGGAATGACTAAAGTCAGGCAATATCAAGTTTATCTCCTATCAATCAATCTATTTCACAATTACCATTGGAAAATCCTGCCCCCTAGACCAGGACATAGGATATTGTACTGTTCCTTTATGTTTTTTTGTTAGCTCTGGAATACGGTCGTTGAGATAGGATTCCAGTTCTTTGATGGTGATCTTTTTATCCCTATTTCCACCGTCTGCTTTACCCATCATTCCTTCTATGAGTGAGTAGGTAAAAACCCCATGACCCAACTCTGAAAATTCGGTAGCATACTGCTCAGATCCTGTAGAGGCCAAAAGCACCGTGCCTGCTGATCTAGCCAGCTGTAACATTGCCTTTTCACTTGCCACTCCTCTTTTGGCAAAAGTTTCAACAGCTCCTCCACTTTGACATGCATCAAGAATCACTACTTGCTTTTGAGCTGCTATTTTGGAGCAAAATTGTTTTAACTCCTCTGCCGAAATTCCTTTTTCTCTGTACATTTCAGATTGCCCGTAAAGTTGGGTGATATCGTGTAATCCTAGAAAAAATTCATTCTCAAATTCACTTTCATCCATCATGCCATGACCTGCATAGTAAAAAACAAAAACATCATTGGGTTTTGCCTTTGTTGCGATTTTCTCAAACGCAGCTACCACATTGCCCTTATTGGCTTCTTGGTCCTTTATAAAACTAAGTTCTGCATCTTGAAAAATATCTATTGACTTGCTCAAAAAGTGATCCGTAAAAGCGGTAGCATCTGCTATGGCATAATTCAGGTTGTACTTGGCATTTTTATATTTGTTAATTCCTACAGCCAGAATATACAAATCAGATTCAAGCTGATCTGCTTTGTAATTCACGATGATCTGATCATGATCTGACTGATATCCAGCATCACTGATAGCCACTGTTTTAATAATATTTTGACCAGGGATAATATTGACTGAAGAAACAAACGTTCCAGAGGTCACCTTGAATCCTCTAGTGTTTTCATTTACGAGTTTATCATTGACAAATATCCTTACCCTATTTACAGGATCTCCATTTTCTTTAACTTTCACGGTAACAGTCACCTCATTTTTTTGGCTCTGAAAAAGACTGTCATTAGAAACTATCTCAACAGATGGAGCATTGGCAATCATTAGCTCTATGTTTTCTTCTGATCGTCCTTCGTGTTGATTGAAAACAGTAGCACCCAAATTGGGAGTGTACATCTTATCAAACGTAGCGGATACAGGAATTCTACGGACTCCATTAGTCCAATAAATATCTTCGGCAGCATCAATGGTACCCTCCGTTTTTCCGACTGGAGTGATCAATACATAGCTGTGGCTATTCTCCAAAGAAGCATACAATGTCACCACCTTCTTCACTTCTTGTGCATCAATAATATGTGACACGTTTCTGTTATCGGTAATAATCACATGCTTTTCATCATTTATAAAACTCATGCCAGCAATCTTCATGTCAAGGGATCTCAGGTTATTGGCAATCAATTGAATAGATTTCAAAAAATTCCCGTGACCGTCATATACATTCAAATGTTTCAATGTAGCTACAAAAATCCTATTTTCGCCAGCCAGTACATCTGTCGGAGTGTAGTTGATTTTATCTATACTATCCCAACCAATTTTTTCCGTGATTTTGAAATCCGTGGCAACAGGTTTACCCTTGTTTTCATCAAATCCCACAATTTCCATATCCATCAAAGTAGGAGTGAGCAATTGTGCTGCACACCTGTTTGTTACCAAAAGAAATTTTGAATTGATATCATTTGATGGAGGCAATAAAAATGACTTCCATGCATTGTGAAATAACTCCTTTCCTGTAGTATGGTCATAGACATTCAACTTATAATCATAACTTACATTGTGTCTGCCAACAACAAGGTATTTATCCTTATAAAATTTTATAGCATTGAGGTCCACCGTGGGTCTTAGCCTAAAGGATTTCACCAAACTGAAATCACTGGCTTTCATGATAACTGCATAAGGAATCAAGCTTTTCAATACAGTAATTGCAATCAAAGAGCCATCTGAATTGACATCAACCGAAAATGGAATGCCTCTTTCAACAACTTGTTCCGTTACTTTCTGTCCACTTTTAATGTCCCACTTAATCACTTTCCTGTCTCTGCTTATGCTCATAAGGCACTTTCCGTCAGGTGTAAACTTCAAGCCAGAAATAAAATCGCTATGCCCAGATAAAACTTTTATTAGTTTAAGCCTTTGCGCATCAAAAACTTGAATGTCAGATCCTGCATTTTTCCCCGCTAAATTCAATACCCCATAAGCTTTAGCAATGTATTTTCCGTCAGAACTTACTTCCGTATAGCTCAACGATCCTTTCAAACTTGCTGCTGTTCTTCGTTCGTTCTTGCCCTCAAGCCAATTTTTCTGAGCTATAATCTTTGGCGAAACGATCAGCAATAATACAAGCAACAATATCTTATAGTTCATATATAGTACTTTGTTAGAAGCAAATTAAATTCAAAATATACCACCTATTGGGTATTCCAACTACTTCGGAAATCACATAAGTTTGTTCCATATTCAAATGATTAGATATCTATTATTCATCTGATAGTTGTACCTTTTCATCGAATAACAGAAACAATATAGTATTAAATGTAAAAAAATCATCTTAATTCGGTTAAACAAAAAATCTGATGTTATGACAAATTCAATTAAATTTTTGGGAGCTATCTGTCTGATGTTCTTAGTATCACTAGGAGCTACAGCGCAACAAAACACAAAAGCCCTAACCAAAGAAATCAAAGACAAGGCGGTCAAACAAGCTAGAAAAGAAGCTAAAACTTATTCTAAAGACGGCTGGTACACGCAACCGGGTTCGCTTCCTATGGACAAGCAAATAGAAAAAGCTTGGATGAAGCAATATGAGGAAGATGAAAATGGGTACCCGAAATACTACGTTGGTTCAGGAAACTCAGTAGCCGGAGCTCAATCTGCAGCCAAACTACAGGCATCTACCATTGCCAAGCAGGATTTGGCAGGAAGAATCAGCTCAAGCATTGCGTCCATTATAGAAACAAACATTGCCAATGAGCAAATTTCGGCTGAAGATGCTGTGACTATCCAACAAACGGTATCAGCTTCTACTGAAATCATAGCTCAAAAGCTGGGACGTGTGGTTACACTTACTGAACTGTACAGAAAAGTAGGCTCCAAAAACATTGAAGCCAATATAAGAATTGCTTACAGCCAGGAGTTGGCAATGGACGAAGCTAAAAAAGTAATCAAAAAAGACCTTGAAGAAAAGACCAATGTTGCCAGAGAAAAACTGGACAAGTTGATGAATTTCTAATACTTTCTCTAAACATTTGATTAAATATGTCTTGGAATGGTGTACCATTATATGGAT
>CAXBNB010000573.1:0-3486 GCA_963976505.1 uncultured Reichenbachiellaceae bacterium | reverse complement strand
GACCTCCGTGGCGGAGAGCAGTCTTTCGTTCTCTTCCTCAACGGTCACACCGATTCAGCGGGCTATCCTAGCACCCTCACAGCATCTTTCAATCCTGATTTCGCTTGCGAGGCAACTATCCTATCAGGATATGCTTTGGTATCAACAAACTTTAATGGGTCTCCAGACGAGAGGTTGGTATCAAGCTCTTCAAACTTATTGTTGTCAAACAAAATCTCGAAATACTCCGCCGAACCAATTCTTACATGGTAGTCGTCTCCAGGGGAAACGTAAGCATTGCTTTTAAGCTCCCTCATGTGGACAATATTTCCACTTGGAGTTTTATACCACAATCCGTCAGGAGCTTCTTTCTTCGATTCTGTTGGCGTTTGAATGCCTTTATCTTTTCGGTTAAACCAAGCCATGTAATGATTTCTGTTTTAAGGGGAGCAAAGATATTGAGAAAATTACCTTTAATTCAAGGATTAGCATTTTAATGATTTTAAGTTCTGACTTAAAGCCGAAATAATGACCTCTCTGATCAATTAGCCAATTTATTCTTTGCCATCTACATAGTCTTGCAAATAGGCATACCCAGTTGTCAATTGCCCTTTTTCAGCAATAGTTGCCCTTTTGATTGTATCGTCTTTATCCTCACCTACTAGATTTGGCAGCACATTGGCCAAAAGCTCTTTGCCAAAATCTTCTGAGGCATTGCGAGGCAATTCACAAGGTAAGTTGTCAACAGCCATTACCGTTACATTGCCTTCGTCAGACAATGGAGGAGCTACTTTGTCCTGTGTAGGATCAAAATCGTAAATAGGATCCTCAATTGTAGCGGGGCGTTTGGTACTTGGAATCGAACCCTCTATATCACAAGTAATATCTGCCACTACTTTTATTTTAAAATCCCGTCCAAGCATATCTTCTCTATTGAAAAGAACCGGAGCATTTGGATTCCAAAACGCAGCAGCTATTAAAATGTCACCATTCTGATAGAACTCTTTGAAGTCAGATTCAAATGCTTCTGGGTTCGAGAAAAATTCTCCCCGATTAAATAATTTTCCTTCTCTGTGTTTGTTGTAGTCGCGATTGTTAAGTTGGGTAAAAACAGGCTCGTCAAAATACTTTGTAGTAAACTCAGCTGGACTTACATTTCTTATGCCCATGCCATTCAATACTTCCATGGCACCTTTGGCGACCCTTCCTCCACCTGTTACTACTATCTTTATTTTTGGAAGATTTACTTTTTTATATTCCATCTGTAAGTCTTCCAAGTCAAAACATTCATTGGCGCGCCTGATATGAAAAAGATTATACCTTTTTCCATAAGTCCAGATGGCATTATATGCTCCTACTATTCCGGCATATCTTCCAAAAGCAATTATCCTTTGAGAATCGACATTGGTAAGGCATTCATAATCTATTAGTCGGATATTGTTTTTGAGCACGGCCCTCAACAACTCCCGATTGTATTCTTGTTTCTTTATAGTATGAGAAAAAAAGAAGTAGGTCTTATTTGGAATGAGTTGATCGATGGGAACCTCCTTTACTCCAAACAATACATCACATGAACTTACATCATCGGTGAGCTCTATCCCATGAGAACTATAGTTTTCATCTTCGAAACACCGGACGTTGCTTTTTTGACACACTATATTTACATCAGAAAAGCCAGACACAATACTGCTAGCTTGGGCAGGGGTGATAGGTACTCTATGATCTACAGGTACTTTCCCTTCTTTTAGGATTCCTATTTTTATCTTTGACATGAATTTATAACAGACTAAAATATGTATGCAAATATAATGGTAACGGTGCTACTCTGGACAATCTATTTTTTTCTACATAGCTTTCTTGCAGCCAGAAAGGTGAAAAATTTTATTCGTCAAAAGAATCCATTCATGGCACGCTATTATCGCCTCATGTATGGCATTATATCCATTTTGGGTTTGATGCCAATTTTCTATTTTCTTGCAATTACCCGATCTGAATTTTTGATTAAACAAACAGAAGTATTGAAATACGTTTCAATGGCTTTAAGTACTTGGGGAGTAATTGTAATCAAGCAGTCTTTTAAAAGTTACTCTTTAAGAGAATTTCTAGGAATAAAAAATCAGAAAGAACAGACCCTAATCAAATCCGGATTGCTCAAATACATGCGCCATCCACTATATTCTGGTACCATTCTACTCTGCCTTGGGTTTTGGTTATTCATTCCTAATACATTGAACCTGGTCAGCATTATTTCCATTTTTACCTACCTTATTATTGGAATCAAGCTAGAAGAAGTAAAGCTGCTAGAAGAATTTGGGGAAGAATATGCCGCATACAAACAAAAGGTGCCTTCAATTATACCCCATGTTAAGCGTATTTGGGAATCAAACCAACATTCAAATTCTTAAGTCTGCCAATTAAATATGTCACCTCATCGATTTACAATTTAAGTCTCGATTTTAATGCAATAGTCTTGTGTCGTATTTAAATCAAATAAACTACTTTCAAAATGACACAAAATACCAAAGCAGAATTCGGGTTCTTGTTAGACATGGATGGGGTTCTATACCGAGGTAAGGAATTAATAGATGGAGCGGCAAATTTTATCAATACATTATTGGATCAGGACATTCCGTTTCTATTTCTGACCAACAACAGTTCGCCTACTCCAAAAGACCTTAAAGTAAAGCTGAAAAAATATGGTTTGGAAGTAGATGAAAGTCATTTCTATACCTGTGCTATGGCTACAGTTGATTTTCTTTCACTCAATAAACCAGAAGGAACAGCCTATGTAATAGGTGAGGGTGGTATTTTGACAGCCCTCTATAAAGCAGGTTACGGAATCACGAGCAACGATCCTGACTATGTAATAGTAGCTGAAGGCCGTACAATCAATTACGAAAGTTTAGAAGTAGCTCAAAATATGATTCTAAATGGGGCACACCTGATAGCTACTAATTTGGATGAAACTTGCCCAACGGCAGATGGACACAGGCCCGGATGTGGCGCATTGGTAGCTAGTTTGGAAAAAGCGACTTTCAAAAAAGCATACTCTGTAGGAAAACCGAGTCCTTTTATGATGAGAGCAGCTAGAAAGAAACTAAACCTGCAAACTGCACAAACCATCATGATTGGAGATACTATGGAAACCGATATCAAAGGAGCCGTTGAACTAGGTTTTAACTCCATTTTGGTACTGAGTGGAAACACTTCTGAAATTGATCTGATTCATTATCCCTACAAACCTAAATTTGTGTTTAAGAATCTGGGAGAAATAGACATAGATAATTTATTTTACCAGCTAGGTGGAAAACAGAAAATGATGGAAGTGGTTAATGCCTAAAGTTAACCAATTCCCATTTTCAGGTAAAGGGCTGTTTCAAGTGTATAATTGAAGCAGCCTTTTTTTTGTTTTAAGAGAAAGTGGAAATGCTATACTGAAAGTATTTTCTCTTTATTTAGGCCACTCCTTAATAAAGTCAATCTATTGATATAAAGACAGTTAAAGGA
>CAXBNB010000572.1:0-3489 GCA_963976505.1 uncultured Reichenbachiellaceae bacterium | reverse complement strand
TTCAGAGCACTTTCCACTGATGGGTTTTGGTATCTCATGGCCATCTCAACGACATACTCCCCATCTAAGGCTTTCCGCATCAATTCTGTCAAATCTTCAGCATAATATTTCAATGGAGAGCCCCTCTCATCCCAAAGTCTCTGGTATTCTTTGGCCGATTTAGGTCCTCTGATCGGAGCAATAATCAAATTGATAAGCATCCACCGGTTCAAATAAGGAATATCAATAACTCTTCCATCCATTAGAAATTCTCTTAAATACCTTCTTACAGAAGAGGCGCTGGGGTCATCAGGTGTGCCCAGGTTGACAAGAAGTACTCCTTTTTTAGAATTAGCCATATTCTTAAATTAAAATTCAAAATTAAATGGTCGCATCCAATTATCCGATGAATAGGCAAAAAAGGTCAGGAAATTAAAATGATCTTAATTCACCAAATCAAACTTTAACTTTGCAATCGTCCTCTAAGAATTACCATCAATTCAAATCAATTTCGTAGAAATACTATACTCAAATGTTTCGGGAAAAATTACAAAACAGCCTCCAAGTCTATTTCAACAGATTTTATTCAGAATTAGACTCTAGTTTTAAATAAAAATTCAAATCCCATGAAAAAGAAGAATCCGACTTACTACCGTATTATAATAGTTTTCTCTATCGCATTTTTATGTGCAATAATATATTCGGCCATAAACTATACATCTCTGATGCAAGATGCCAAATCAAAAATGTTTGACAAAAACTATGAGTTGGTTACCCGCGCTTATGACAAACATGATTATGACCTTAGCAAGGATCAGCTCAATAGTGCCATTGATGCCATGACGGTCATAGAAACCAATATGGACAGCTCTTCTCATTTACAGATTAACCAATCTATAGGCGAATTGCAATTACTTCAGAGTACTATAGGAAGTGACCTAATTACCAGTGATGTATTGAAGGTAATCCTGTCAAGGTCTTTGCGTACCCTTTCTTATGGCGAAATCAGGCTAGCCAGAGAAGAAATATTGGAAAACAATGTGGATGAGGGTATATCTTGCCTGAATCGAGCAAAAAATCATCTTTTGACCAGTCTCACCTACATCAAACCCATTAAGCAAGAAGACAATAAGAAGATTATTGGTCAGATAGAATCACTGACTAATTCACTTAAAAAAGATGAAAATTACGCTGAAAAGCTTGAAATGCTTTCACTGAATTCTAAAAAACTATTAATCGGACGCAATTAATAATAAACACAATTTCCAATGAGCAAGAAACTAGATAATATCGCTATCTGGGGTATAATAATTGTTGTAGCAGGCATAGGCACATTGACCTACCTGAGCCACCTTAGTGCTCAAAAGCACATTGGGGAATGGACAGCAACCTCGCCAATTCGATTTTTATCAAAAGCGCAGCAACACCTGAATGAACATGAGCCTTATGAATGTGTAGAGAATATCCATAAGGCCATCAAACTAATAAAGACCATAGAATACTATGGAGACAAAACAGTCAATAAGTATCTTGAAAACTCTATAAATGACTTGACTAGAATTGTCGAGGAGATAGAAGGTGACGAAATTTCTATAAAAGATGTAAATATGGCACTGTTCGAAGCACTTAACGCCGTGGCTTATGCAGAGTTGATGATCTCTGAGCACGACCTAGATAACAACGACCACCAAAAGGCCATTTTTCTATTGCAAACCACCCTTAGTGCTTTAAAAAAATCGACAAGGTATATTCAACCAGAAGATGGTTTTAACGAAGAAAGGCTCATCTCAGAAGTGAAATCTGCAATTGAGTATTTAAACTCGTCCAATCAATCTTCGCAATATGATTTCTCTGAAATTAATCAAGAAATGGAAGAGGTACTTGAACGTGTGAATTTGGAACAAACCCTATAAGAGAACAATTGTATTGTTAAAAAAACAAACTCCAAATTACCTGAAAGCAGGTATTTCCTAGTGAAATGTGATGCCCCTTTAAAGAATATTCAATACTTGTTCTTTTATCTTCTCAAGTTCGTCTTTCATTTCAACAACGAACCGCTGAATGGCCACATCGTTGGCTTTCGAGCCAATAGTATTAATTTCTCTACCAAGTTCTTGACTGATAAAACCTAACTTTTTACCTTGTGAGTCAGGTAGGGAAAGCGTCTCAACGAAATACTCAAGATGATTTTTTAAGCGAACAAACTCTTCATTGATATCTAATTTCTCAATGTAATAGATAAGCTCTTGCTCAAAACGATTTTCATCGACCTTATCTTTTTCTATAATTTCATGAATGCTGTCAGATATTTTGGTTCTGATGGCCTCCGTCCTGGCAGGTTCTATTTTCTTTATTTCCTGTAGTCGATCATCAATGGCAGTGATACTATCCGTTAGTGCTTTTTCTAAAGATTTTCCTTCTTGCAACCTGAATTCGTTGCATTTTTCTACGAGTGACCTTATTAAGTCAAGGGCTGATTTTTCATCAATTATCTCAAGAGCAACATTCGATTGCCTGAGTACTTCAGGCATTTTTAAGACATTGTTGAAAATATCAGAATCACAGACATCATGTGCTTCCGAAACCACTTTGAGTTCTTTAAAAAGCTTTTGGAAAATCTCGTTGTTATACACCGAGTTTTGATTGCCTTCTTTCAAAGTCATTTCTAAGGAAAATACTGCTTTGCCCCTAACTAGTCCTTTTGTAAGTATATCTCTGAATTGATATTCAAATGCCGAAAGCTCCTTTGGCATTCTTAGTGATAAATCTAAAAATTTGGAATTAAGGGTTTTGAGTTCAGCTTGGAGCGTATAAAATTCGGTCTCGATTTGAACCAAACCATAACCAGTCATTGATTTTATCATACACAAAAATGACAATAAATATTTTGGAAAAGCAAGGTTTATTAAAAATCGTATCCTAAAGTGAGGTAAAATTTCATATCGCCAACGGCATAATCTTCAATTGGCTTGGCAAAATCAAACCTCATATAGTACCCTAACATTACAGTCCTCAATCCAAATCCATAACTTGCCAACCATGGGCTTCTAGAGGTCCGGATGGTAGCTTCAAATACAGACTTAGAATCTTCACCCCCAGATCCAGGTTTGATTACTTTTATTCCAACGTCATTTTCATTGCTGAAAGGTGAGCTGCCAGTCCAGGAAGATCCAATGTCGTAAAACCCTATCATTTGGAGGTTTCTTAAGAAGTTGGAAGTAATCGATCCTCTATGAAATATTTTGACAATGGGCACTCTTAACTCATTACTTAAAGTAAGCACATTGTTGCCATTTAATCTGTTGTAATTAAATCCTCTTAGATTTACATATTCGATAAAAAGCACTTCGCTATTATCCCGTTCGTTGTTGAAGTTTAAAGGACTATTACCGCTCAACGGAACCTCTATCGACTGACCTGGATTCAAAGCATCCAATATGCCAGAATCCAAACTACTTTCATCTGTTTTATTAAACAACCAATTGTCCAATCCGCCAAGTAGGTACTTTT
>CAXBNB010000571.1:0-3501 GCA_963976505.1 uncultured Reichenbachiellaceae bacterium | reverse complement strand
GATTCAACACATAGAATTGATGAACATTGTAATAACCATTACAGGTTCCATCGTTGGTGTGGCATATATCACAGAATTCTTTATTGCATCTTATTCAGGAGTAGAAGCTGAGCAATATGCATTTTTAAACAGGGCTTTTGGTCCATATTGGTGGGCTTATGCAGCCATGATGACATGTAATGTTATCTCACCTCAGTTGTTTTGGTTTAAAAGCATCAGAACAAATATTGCTTCAACATTTGTAATCTCTATTATCGTAAATATTGGAATGTGGTTCGAAAGATTTGTGATTATCGTCACTTCTCTTCACAGAGATTTCGTTCCTTCAAGTTGGGCTATGTTTTATCCTAAACCAGCTGATATAGGGGTTTATATGTTCACTTTTGGCTTATTTTTCACAGCATTTTTCTTATTTGCTAAGTTCTTCCCTGTGATCAACATGGCTGAGGTTAAGAGTATTGTTAAAGCAACATCAGAAAAAACAGATAAATAATATGGAAAGCGATAAAAATTTCGTGTTGGGTGTTTATGATGATGAAGATCTTTTGTTGAAAGGGATAAAAGATGTTCGTGAAGGAGGTGTGAAAATACATGAAGTATATTCACCATTTCCAGTGCATGGTATTGAAGCCGCAATGGGTTATAAGACATCAAGATTATCTGTAGCAGCATTCCTATTTGGATTAACTGGAACTTGTCTTGCTTTGACGCTTCAAATCGGAACCATGACAGTGGATTGGCCAATGATTATTGGTGGTAAAGACTTCTTTCCTTTTCCTACTTTTATTCCTGTTACTTTTGAATTGACAGTACTGTTAGCTGCTTTTGGAATGGTGGGCACTTTTTTTACAGTGAGCAATCTTAAACCATGGGGTAAGCCGAGGATATTTGATTTGAGAATAACTGATGATAAACATGTAATGGCTGTTGATTTGGCTAAAAACGGAATGTCTGAGGATGAAATAAAGAAAGTACTTCAGTCGTCTGGTGCGTCAGAAGTAAACAACAAGAACTTTGTATAATTGATTTGATTAGAAAAATCGTTAAGATGAATTTTTATAAATATACAAATTGGGTAATCGTAGCATCCTTGGGGTATGGGCTGATGTCTTGTGCTTCTCGTGGTGATAACCCTGGTCTAGAATATGCGCCTCAGATGTATCATTCCATTCCTTACGAAGGACTATCTCAAATTCAAGATGAAGAGGCAGGTAGATGGTTGACTTCTATGGAAGATGTACCGGGAGAATTTTATACATCAAACCCAAATAATCCTCATGCTATGAATATGAGGAAGCCTGTAGCAAATACAGTTAAGAGAGATAAGAATGGTTACCTTCCTTACAGGATTCCAAAAGATAGTTTGGTGCTTGCAGGAGCGGTATTGAAAAACCCACTTGATTCCGCTGCGGCAATAGTTAAGGATGGTAAAATGCTTTTTGATAGATATTGTGAGCATTGCCATGGATCTTCTGGACTAGGAGATGGCTTGGTAGGTGAGGTTTTCAAAGGAGTTACACCTTATAATTCAAGGGCTGTAAAAGACAAACCTGAGGGACATATTTTTCATGTGATTACCAATGGTAAAGGACGAATGGGTGCTCATGCCTCTCAGGTAAGCGTAGAGGACAGATGGAAAATAGTAAGATTTGTTCAAACCCTTCAAAAACAATAACTCATACTTTACGATTATGACTGACGAAAAATATATATTCTCTGGGAAGGCAAAGAAAAACCTGGTCATCACTTTAGTTGTTGGTGTGGTGTTGGCAATTGTGGGTATTATAATGATTAATACAGGAGGACACCATGGAGGAGGGCACGAAACGACGGAAGTTGCCGGACATGGTCATACTGCTGTTTGGTTAAAAAGACTTTACGCAGATATTTGGATCAACAACATCTTCTTTACAGGATTGGCTATTATTGGAGTTTTCTTCGTAGCGATTCAGTATGCAACTCAATCCGGATGGTCTGTTGGATTTAAAAGAATTGCTTTGTCATTTGGCAACTGGTTGCCAATTGCAGGTATAATAATGTTAATAATGTTTTTTGTGGCAGGTCATGACTTGTTTCACTGGACACATCATACCTTGTTTGAGGAATTTTTAGAAAATGGAAAAGCAAACCCTGAATATGACTCTATTATAGCTGGGAAATCATGGTATTTGAATACACCTTTCTTCATAAGCAGATTGGTAGTATTCTTTGTAGTGTGGATTCTTATGTTCAGAGTAATGAAGAAAAGAATGTTTGCAGAAGACCTTGAAGGAGGTACAAACCAATGGTTTAAACTTAGAAGTTTATCCGCCATATTCTTGGTGTTCTTCGCCTATTCTTCTTCAATGGCTGCATGGGATTGGGTAATGTCTATTGACCCACACTGGTACAGTACTATGTTTGGTTGGTATGTTTTTGCCAGTTGGTGGGTTACAGCACTTGCATCAATAGCTTTAATTGCAGTCCTTTTAAAAGACAAAGGGTATTTGAAAATAGTAAACGAAAATCACCTTCATGACTTAGGTAAGTTTGTGTGGGGCTTCAGTATCTTCTGGACCTACATATGGTTTTCTCAATTCTTGCTTATTTATTATGCAAACATTCCTGAGGAGACTATCTATTTCATTGAAAGACTTCATAGTGAAACTTATGTTGGTTTCTTCTGGATCAATTTGATATTGAATTTCTTCTTACCGTTTTTCTTGTTGATGACGAGACAGGCAAAGAGGCATACGAGAATGTTGAAGGTTGTTTGTCCAATTATCATTTTTGGTCACTGGATAGATTTTTACCTAATGATTACTCCAGGTACAATGAAAGATGATGGAGGATTTGGATTGTTGGAAATCGGAACGATATTGATATTTGCATCTGGATTCTTGTATGTAGTATTAAGTAGTCTTGCAAAGCAACCTTTGATTGCTAAGAATCACCCAATGTTGGAGGAAAGCCTTCATCACCATATTTAAGAGATCGAAAATATTTTATAGATAGAGTTATGCTGAATTTAATTATCTGGTTAGCGGTTATTTTAATAATAGCCATTCTCGTTACCATTTTCAGGGCACATACACTTGTGCAGGTAATGAAAGATAAAAAGGCTGAAGACATAGGTGCAAGCAACAATGTCAATGGCATCTTATTTATGGTGGTTTTGGTATTGGGTATTATTTTATTTGCGGGCTATTCTTATTCGGAATTTGATAGATATACCGTACCGGTAGCTTCAGAACATGGAGATGTTACCTTTAGACTGTTTTGGATTACCATGGCAGTTACCATTTTTGTTTTCATTGGTACACATATCTTCCTTTTTTACTTCGCTTTCAAATACAAGCATAAAGAAGGTCAAAAGGCTTATTTCTATCCTCACAACGATAAATTGGAGATGATATGGACCGTAATTCCTGCTATTGTGCTGACCTTATTAGTATGGTCTGGTTTTAGTGCTTGGAATAAAATTACAGGCCAGGCGCCAGAAAATGCTGAAGTGATAGAAAT
>CAXBNB010000570.1:0-3506 GCA_963976505.1 uncultured Reichenbachiellaceae bacterium | reverse complement strand
TGTTACTTATTAAAAATATTAAAAGATGAAAATACTTATAAATAAAACAGCAAAACTAGGATTTATTTTATCCCTAATAGTTATGCTTTCCAATTGCAAAGAAGATTCGGTTAACAAGAATGCCTGCGATATTTACAATATTCCCACTGACTACAAAATTGAGAAGGAGTTAGGAAGAGTGTATTTGCGAGATGAAGGTTCAGATGACAAGTTCTACTATATAGGAAATCCCGATAGTACTCAAAGATTGGGAGGATATATACCCTGTGATTTCCCAAAGAACTTTATCCCAACCAAGAAAATAGGAGAATTGGTTATTTATAGCGGTAATGTCAGAGATTATGACACTGATCAACTAGATCCCTTGTATTTGGGTTTAGATTTAACACTAATTGAATTTTATTCTTCAGTGGAAGAATAAACAAGAGTAAGTGAGCTATTGCTTATAAAAAATTATCAATAATTAAACTCAATAAAACATGAAAAATATTTTTAATTCAATAAGCGTAACACACTTAATTTATGCGCTATTACTAATGAGTTGTAGTGAGGACACCTGTCCAATGGAGTCAAATACACCAATTCATTTTGATGAATTAGTAGAAAATGACGGAGATCAATTTTGTTTCTTGCAAAGTTCCATCGAAAATTATGTTATCAGATCTCAATCAGAATTTGAAACCTTAATTGGTTGCATACAACCTCAAAACATTGACTTCAACAGTTTCACATTACTTGCTGGAGGTAAAGAAATTCCTACTTCTGGACGCGTTTCTAGCCAAAGTGTGGAACAAGATTGCAAGAGTAGCATAATATTTAGAGTTAACATTCAAGAAGGAAATGGGCAAGGTTTTTCGACAGTTTATTTCTTCGCGGTTATACCAAAGATAGAATCAGATATACCTGTAATTTTTAAAGTCAAATACGATGGTTAACCTCTTTGATTTGAATAAGTGTGGCTTTGTATTAATGCTCCTCTAGAACGTAATTATTTTCACTAATAATTCTCCCAACGATCAAATTTTAAATTTAACCTATGAAACACTTTCTAAAAAATATTTCTTTAGTACTACTCTTATTCATAATAAAATTAAGCCCGGCAAAATCACAAGAATATTTCTCCTACTACAAAGGGAAAAAGAGATTCTATAGTATATCTGCAAACCAATTCATTGTCGGATATAAATCTAAAATAGCTGCTTCAGAAGTCAATTCGAAGAGCAAAAAAATTGAAAAGAGTATTGATTTGATTGACAATACTATCTTTTTAACAAGTTTAGCAGATAATTCTTCCAACAATAACAATATAAAAGAACTAATTGATCAATTCAAAAATGATAGTACGATACGCTTTGCTAGCCCTGTTCTCATTAATGACGCTGGCAAGCAAATTGGAGGGGTAACTGATCAAGTTGTTGTAAAACTAAGAGATGAAGTATTAGAATCAAGGCTTTTTGAATTGGTAAAGAAAACAAAAGTAAAATCTATAAGAAAATATGAATATGATTCAAAAACATACTACTTAACCGTTGACAATACTTCAAAATATGACGCATTGACATTAGCCAATTTCCTATATGAAAGTGAGCTATTTGAATTCGCAGAACCTGACTTGATGCTTTTTATCAAGAGTTCTACCAATGATCAATATTTCAACCAACAATGGGCATTAACAAATACCAATGTACTACAAGCTTGGAATACATCAAATGGTGGAGCATCATGTGTTAGGATTGCCATTTTGGACAATGGAGTTGAACTTGATCACCCAGATTTAATTAATAATTTGGATTCTGGTTTTGATGCTACTGATGGAAGTAGCAATGGTGCTCCTAGTATCAATGACGATCATGGAACTCAGGTAGCTGGTGTAGCCGCTGCTGAAGGTAATAATACGGTCGGAGTGGCAGGAGTTGCTTATAATGCGAGAATCATTCCAGTAAGAGTTTACCACTCAGGATCAAATTCTGGCCCTACAGAATTGGCAACATCAAATTGGATAGCCGCTGGAATTGATTGGGCGTGGCAATCAAATCGTGCTGACATATTGAATATGTCATTTATCCAGCAGGTAGGGATGAGTGTAATTGACGATGCTATTAATAGAGCCGTAACCTTAGGTAGAAACGGTAATGGTTGTGTTTTAGTTGCTGCTTCGGGAAATGGCTATTCTTCTACAGTGGCATATCCAGCCAGCAATTTACAGGTCATAGCAGTAGGAGCTACTCATATAGCAAATGGAAGGGCAGATTTTTCAAATTATGGCTCAAATATTGAACTCGTTGCTCCGGGAGTGGATATTTATACAACAGATTTAGAAGGGCCCTTTGGAGATAATAGCAACTATGGAGTAGCTGGAAATTATGTCTCTGGAGCAGATGGCACTTCCTTTGCTGCGCCAATTGTTTCTGGATTAGTAGCTCTTATGTTTTCGGTTGATCCAAATATGCTTGGTATTAGAGCTAGGCAAATTCTCCAGCAAACGGCCGAAAAATTAAGTGGGTATTCATTCACTCCTGTTGGAGGCGGTTCAACTTGGAATAATGAAGTAGGGTTTGGACTTGTAGATGCCAAAAGAGCCATGGAAGAAGTTTTTTCTTTTTCTGGACCTTCACACCTTTGTACTACAAACGAAAACTATACTATTACCAACATTCCTTCTGGTACTACTGCAATATGGTCCGTCTCTCCTGCTATGCTTTTTGCAGTAGATTCTGGCACGGGCTCAACCTTTAATACACGTGCAAATAGCTCCTCTTCTTTTGGGGAAGGGACAATTTCAGCCACTTTCACCAGCTGTGGTAAAACAATTACAACGACTAAGACCATCTGGATAGGTGCTCCAAAGGCTGACAATATAGATGTATCAGTATTTCAAGGTGGTGGTGGCGAGCATGAACTATGCTATGAAATGGAAAGTGAGTTGATAGCTGCAACATATATAGAACAAGCAGATATTGACCCTCCAGTTGTAGGGTTTGATTGGATAATTTCTGACCCAAGTGTTGTTCTTGGTTACCATGACAATGTGGTAACCCCAGGTTATATTGATCATGGTGTGGAAATAGACATGTACTCTGTTTATGATGATATTGATGTATCGGTTAGGGCTTACAATAGTTGTAGTGGTTCTTACAGTGGCTATCACTACCAAACATTTACTCCCATTAATTGCGGAGGAGGATGGTTCTTTATGGCAATCTCCCCGAATCCAACTTCAAATGAATTGACTATTAGCTTTACAAAAGGTAAAGACAGTGCCCCAAAAAAAAGTGAATTATCTAAACCTTTATCATCACAGGAAAATGTACTTGTTCGTGTAGAAGTATATAACAGTGAACAGACTAGCCTTTTATCTACCACCGGATATATCTTTAACAGTAACATAAAATTAAACACATCATCTTTGAAATCTGGAAGTTACATTATTCATGTACTAGTAAATGACAAAGTATAGTACTCCCCAATCATAGGACCACAAACTGTGGTTGTTAAGCTTTATTAAG
>CAXBNB010000569.1:0-3513 GCA_963976505.1 uncultured Reichenbachiellaceae bacterium | reverse complement strand
GTACCGCTTAGCATGTTCGAAATATTCTTGATGTTCAATGCTTTCATTGTACCATTGTTGAAAAAGACATGCTTCCTTTTCATTCAATGAGTTGCTTATTTTTCTTATAATAAGCTCAGAATCAATTATGTTTTTAATATTGGCCATTTACTATTTAATCTAAATATCACATGTACTAGTGAATTATTTGTATGTTGACCTCTTAATGACAAGGTTGCCCTTAAAAAGGGTGACAGAAAAATTAATATTTTTAGAAAATTAAAAGCCGAAGAAACAATGGCTTTAACTGGTCTTGGAAATCTCCTTAATCAACACCATCAACATGGGCGCAACCTGCAATAATTTTCTCAGTTTGTGCTTGGACCTGAGTAGCTGAGTCTTAACCGTATTTTCAGAGATATTCAATTGAAGTGCAATATCCCTCAACTTCTTGTTTTCTAAATACTTAAGCTTAACTATTTCAACCATTTTCTCTGGAAGTTTTGTCAGTGAATTGTTGAGTTTATCCAACATTTGAGGATCTAATTCTTCATTACTGTCTGAGTTTAGCAACCCTTCTAAATAGAGAAGTTCGTTTCTGTCCCTGATTTTTACTTCTTTCAGACTATTCAAGCATCTATTCCTGACAGCCATGAACAAATAGGCTTTAAGAGAAGATTTTATATTGATATTATCAGCATTTTCCCAAAGGTGTATAAATAAGCTCTGCACCAAATCTTCAGCCAATTGGGGGTCAAAAATCATTCCTTCTGCAAATCTTACCAATGGATGATAATGGTCACGAAAGAGTATTTCGTAAACTTGGCTCTTATTTCTTCTATACCAGGAAAATCGTTCAATTTGTCTTTAGTCTAATAACACCTTTGTAAAAACCATGTGCCTAAATTGGGTTCAAATATATAAGAAAGAAGCTAGATTATAAACTTATCCCAAACGTATCGAGTTAATAAATGTCCTTATTAACCTTGCCTAGGTATTGTAGCTTAAAACAATAACTCAACGTTCCTAATAAAAGCAGAATATCCAGCTCTCTTCCAACACCATGTCACCCTTTTTTCTGTTTAACTTGTCTTAAAGTTAAGCATTTTTTTAACCCTATAAAGGTAAAATGATTAAGTTAAATCAATATTAAATGTACATTAAGGTTTTAAAGGATAACAATGAAATAGCCAGTACTATTTCCGATTTGATAGTAGAAAATATTAGAAACAAACCGAATCTATTGTTGTGCGCTGCTACTGGCGGAACACCAACACAAACCTATCAACAGTTAGTTGACAAAAGGGCACATTATAGTACTGAACAATTGCGAGTTATAAAACTCGATGAATGGGGTGGTGTACCGATGGATAACCCCGAGACATGTGAATCTTATATACAAAAACACATCTTAAAACCTCTCAATATTCATCCAGAAAATTATTTCGGCTTCAATAGCAATGCTCCTAATGCAGAAAAGGAGATTCAAAGAATTAAGTCAGCGCTAAAAAAAAATGGCCCCATAGATATTTGTATATTAGGATTGGGAATGAATGGGCATATAGCATTTAATGAACCACCCAGTGATATCAATAGCGAGTGCCACATTGCTACTTTATCAAAAGAAAGTTTATTGCACCCTATGGCTGTTGGCATGGATGCCGCTCCTACCTGTGGGTTGACTTTGGGTATTCAAGAAATAATGCAATCAAAAAAAATATTTTTAATAATCACCGGTGAACACAAGCAAGAAATTGCAAAAGCATTTTTAACCGGAAATGTCTCTAAACACCTCCCTGCCTCCTATTTATGGATGCATTCAGATGTCCATTGTTATATTGATCAAAAAGCAAACAACAAAAAATGAAAGCAATTGGAATTGATGTAGGAGGCTCTTCTCTAAAAGCGGGATTGGTGAAAATTGATGGTGAAATATCAGACAAGAAAACCATTTCTACCAAAGAATTAAGAAGTGGAAACATGATCGACAATGTCGTAAATTGGATAGGTCTTATAATACAAGAGCATCAACCAAATGCCATAGGTGTAGGAATTCCGGGCTTGTTGTCAAAAGACAAAAAAAGCATACTTGAAGTAACCAATCTTCCTGAAATCGAAGGAGTGAAACTCGTAGACCAACTTTACAACAAATACCCAAACATAAAATTTCACTTTGCCAATGATGCCAATACAGCAGCCTTAGGCACTTACAAATTCTGTTCGCAAATCAATACTGACAGCTTTGGTTACATAACTATAGGGACTGGTATAGGCAGTGCAGTTGTAATCAATGGAAGATTGTACGAAGGAGGAAATGGAAATGGACCTGAATTGGGAATGATATCGCTTGAGACTGGGAAAACAATAGATGATACTGCTGGAAAAAATGGTTTAATTGACACTTGCAAAAAGCTCTATCCAGAATACCAAAAAAACACGGTAGTAAACCTAAATACCTTAACTGCTGAAATGCTGTATAAGGCAGCCAATCTGAATGATGCTCTTGCTTTAAAGACATTTGAAAAAGTTGGAGCAAAACTTGGGGAAGCACTAGCCATATTTATCATGCTTTTTGATGTTACTACCATTTATATTGGAGGTGGTATCTCTCCTTCTTTCAAATATTTAGAACATCCAATAAATGAAAGTTTGAAGGTCATACTAACCGATTACTATTTGAAGAATTTGACTATTGAAGAAGCATCATTGGGAAATGATTCGGGAATCCTGGGCGCAGCAGCACTTTGCTTTTGATCCTTTTGAATGGTTTGTAATACCATTCACCAACTAAAAAACTATACATCATGTCCAAATCGTTCAGCTATCATTTCTTTTACATTCTACTATGTGTAAGCTTCTCTTTCATACTTATCAGTTGTCAAACACAACCTAAGGTTGCTGAGCAACCGGATGAACATCGTTTTGAAATAACGGTACTAACAGAAGAAGCGATGAACCCCACTGCCATTGCAATTGCTGAAAACAACAAGGTTTATTTTGCTGAGGATTATGGTCACATAAAGGTATATCATCCACAATCAAAAAGCATCTCGATTGTTGGTACATTACCAGTATTTAAATGTGGTGAAGAGGGATTGATAGGCATGGCATTAGACCCAGACTTCACTCATAACGGTTGGATCTACATCAACCGAACAGTTTCCGACTATATGCACTTACCTTGTTCTGAAGTATACGGGGATCCCAAACTTCGTCACGAAGACGCATCATCCAACCAGTCCATATCAAGATTCACCATTGTAGATGACACCTTAGACATGGCATCCGAAAAAGTTTTACTTAATATTCCAAATCAACACTTGCGGCATATTGGTGGATCAATGGCTTTTGATGGAGTAGGCAATTTGTATATTTCGGTAGGAGAAAATACACATCCAGGGTTTATCAACCCCTATGCCCCTTTAGACGAACGACCTGATCGTAGTAGGTTTGATACACAGAGAACTTCCTCAAATACAATGGATTATAGAGGAAAAATTTTACGAATTCATCCTGAAGATGACGGAAGTTACA
>CAXBNB010000568.1:0-3524 GCA_963976505.1 uncultured Reichenbachiellaceae bacterium | reverse complement strand
TCTTGTCATTTTACTATACTATAATCGAAGTCTTTAAACAAAACCGAAGGGGAAGATAAGGCGCTTAAAGAAAGGTTGGAATATGAAATAAAGCATGCTGTTTTTTCGGGCAATCATCGTGAGGCTAAATTGTTTATTGCTTTATTTAGACAGATGACTGCCTTACCAATTACTGTTCGTTCTTTGGAAATCTTAAACAAACTAGGAGTTGATTTTTCTTTTTTAAGAAATCTGCATCAGAAGTTGGTGCGTTAAACTGAATAATGGTCTTTTTGTTATTGGCAGCTTTAAAATAAATCAGGTTTTATTTCACCCCAACCCTTAATCCAGTTCAGTAACTATAACTTTTCTTTGGAAGTATCAATTTCTGGTACTTCAAAATCTTGAATTACCTTTACAGGTAACATAAATTCTAAGAAAAGTCAGGCATGTCTAAAGCATACATATTCTTGTTACTTATTTTTTGCTTGACGGCATGTTTGGAAAAGAACAAACAGTTGAGTCAAAATCCTTCACCCATGGAGGAGCACATTAGAGCTCACAAAAGAGTAGATGGTTCTGAATGTAATGGGATTCGATTTAAGTTGGAAGATGTTTTTTCAACACCAATTGAAATTTATATCCCCAATCACCTCACTAAAAATGATACGGCTACTTTGGTGATTCATTTTCATGGAAATGCTAAAGTCACTGAATGGGCCGCTTGTGATCCAAAAAAGAAGTATGTGGTAGCAACTGTTAACTTGGGCAGTGGCTCATCTAGGTACGAAAAACCGCTTGTGGTTGAAGGTGTAATTGATAATATGTTTCAACGGACTCAGCAGGTGTTGACTAAAGAATATGAAATATCAGTCGGCAATCTATTGATTACTTCATTTAGTGCTGGGTATGGAGCAGTTCGAGCATTGCTGAGCAACCCCGCCTCTTTTGAGAAAATAGACGGTGTGCTATTACTCGATGGACTGCACACCGATTATGTGCCGGACAAGCAGCTCCTTTCCAAAGGAGGGAAACTCAATGGAGACAAACTTCAACCCTTTTTGAGTTTTGCAAGAAGGGCCGTTGCAGGTGATAAAAGATTCGTTTTTACACATTCATCCATCTTTCCGGGAACTTATGCCAGCACTACCGAATGTGCCGATCACCTGATCAATGAGCTGGGATTGAAAAGAGCTTCGGTAATAGAAAAAGGGCCAGTCGGGATGCAGCAAGTTGGAAATACTCAGCAAGGCGGCATGTACATTATGGCTTTCGCTGGCAATACTGCACCGGATCATGTAGATCATTTGCATGGGCTTGCGGATTTTATCCAGCTTTTGGACAAATAATTGTTAAACCTAATTAGTTTCTTTCCTGATTGTCTATTATTTCTCGAAAAGAACGAATAATTTAGAGTGAATCAAGGTAACCGCATTTAAAAGTAAAACCGCCTTACCGTGCAAGTTACGGTATCCCTTGAAATAACAGTCAACACTAACAGAGCTCAAAAACTGTCTGGGGACAGTAGAAATTTTAAATGCGATTGCCTTGTAGATTGGATGACTTTTTATTCCAATCAGAAAAGAATTTGTACAATACATAAAATGCGATGAGTAAAATAAGAATATTAGTTGTTGGGTGTGGAAATATGGGGGCAAGTCATGCCCTAGCTTATCATCAATTGGAAGACTTTGAAATCTGCGGCATTGTAAGTCGGGGAAATAGTAATTCGGCGTTGAATGACAAATTGGGAGGGAATTACCCATTGTACAATTCTTTTGATCAGGCACTTAAAGACTCTAATCCAGATGCTGTGTGTATCTCTACTTATCCCGACACACATGAGGAATTCGCTATGAAAGCATTCGGAAAAGGGTTCCATGTTTTTTCTGGAAAAACCAGTAGCACCAACATACGAGAGCGCATTTAAAGTAGTGGAAGCAGCAACATCAGCCGATAAAAAGCTTGTGGTGGGCTATATTTTGAGACATCATCCCTCATGGGTGAAGTTTGTCGAGTTGTCTCATGACTTAGGCAAGCCTCTAGTGATGCGAATGAATCTCAATCAGCAGAGTAAAGGAGCCATGTGGGAAACTCATAAGAGTTTGATGCAATCCATGTCGCCCATTGTTGACTGTGGTGTACATTATGTTGATGTTATGTGCCAAATGACAAAATCTACTCCGGTAAGTGTCAGTGCCATTGGTGTAAACTTAAGCCCGGAAATTGACAAGGAAATGTACAACTATGGTCAGTTGCAAGTGAGATTTGCGGATGGAAGCGTGGGTTGGTATGAAGCTGGCTGGGGACCGATGATGAGCGAAACCGCTTTTTTTGTCAAAGATGTAGTTGGTCCTAAAGGATGTGTAAGCATAGTTGCCGAACATACAGGTGTGGCATCAGATAATATTGACATGCACACTCAGACTCAACAATTGAAAGTGCATAGCAGCCAACAGGATAGCAACAACCAATTCATAAAAGCAGACCAATACATTGACCTTCAAGACGAACCTGACCACAACGAACTATGCAAAAGAGAGCAACAGTATTTTCTTAAATCCATACAGGAGGATATAGACTTAACTGATCACATGCAGGATGCTTTGAGTAGTTTGCAAATTGTATTGGCAGCCGATCAATCCATTAAAGAAGGCAAGACTATTGAATTATGAGTCAATTAAAATTACTATGTCTGAAGTTTTCATTTCTTTTAGAAGTTCAAACCAGAGTTTCAGCAATAGCTTCCTTCATTCTATTATGAGTTTCCATAGTATTACACTGCGAAATTGTAGTTGGTGCCATTTACATGTTTTCAACAAATAAGGCATATTTACTATTTTGAAGATTTACACCATTCCTAAAAAATGAAAAAAGTACTATTGATGTCTCTTATGTGTTTGTCTTTTTGTGCAATAGCGCAGGATCAGAAACAAGACAGCTTAATTCAGACCCTAGAATCCAGACTTCAAAGGGACAGTATTAGAGTTGATGCTTTGATAGAAGTAGCCAACTATTACCAATTCAAAGAATACCAAAAGGGATTGCCATACATTGAGGAGGCTTTGGAGATAGCACAAGAAAAAAGGCTAAATGTTCGAGAGGGCATTGTACTAAGGGGTTTAGCTGCCCATTATTTGAGAATGGGTTTGTACGATGAGGCCATTGATCAAGCAATAGCATCTTTGAGGGTATTAGAAAAAGAGAAGAATAAAAATGAGTTGTTGCTCACTAATAGTTTGTTGGCAAGACTATATAGAGACAAGGGTTTTCTAGACAAGGCTTTAGAAATAAATAAAAAGAATGCCTTGCTTGTTGAAAACGATCCGGAAAGTGCATTGAAGGCAAGATATTATTTCGATTTGGGTAATTCATACAAAGAATTGAAGCATTATGAAAAAGCAGAATCAAACTATAAAACAGCCTTAGACATTGCCCTAAAAGTGAATTTCGTGCCAGGTCAAATGGTGATGAATCTAACACTTGCTCAGCTGTTCAAGACCATTGATCAATATGACAAAGCCAGAATGTTCTTAGGTAAAATC
>CAXBNB010000567.1:0-3530 GCA_963976505.1 uncultured Reichenbachiellaceae bacterium | reverse complement strand
AAGAAGGGGTTCCAATAGTAATTGGTGACATCATAAATGAACCTAAAGAAGTCATTATGAAACAGGCGGAATTGATGGATGCTCCACTTAATAGTGCCAGTAGTGACTGGGAGGTTATTTTGCACGATGAAGAATTGTGTGATTTTTTATTTCAAAACAAAAAGATTTATGAATCAATTAACCCCGACTTGAAGGGGGGGTACTTTTTGAAAAACATACCACCAGTATTGGAAGTAATTAAAGAACTGAATGAAGTTGGTTTTGACATCAAAGCCAATGATATAAAGGAAGGATTACAAAAAATATGCGTTAATACAGGCTTGAAGGGGAGATGGCAGCAGCTCTCAGAAAAACCGTTGACTATATGTGATATTGGACACAATGAGGATGGTATAGCTCAAGTAATGAGCCAGTTGAAGAAAATAAAATACAGGAAATTGCATGTTGTATTTGGGACTGTCAATGATAAATTGATTGACAATATCATGACATTGCTAATTAAGGATGCTTATTACTATTTTTGCGCTGCAAAAGTACCAAGGGCATTGCCAGCAGGTGAATTGCACCTAATAGCCAACAAATATGGTTTGGTGGGTGAGAAATTCAATTCAGTCGAGGATGCCCTGCAAAGTGCAAGAAACAATGCACAATCAGAAGATGTAATATTTATAGGGGGCAGCACATTTGTAGTGGCTGAAATTGAAAATTTATAATTAGTTGAGAAAGAAATTAGAACGGTTTAGTGACAATGCTGAACGAAGAAATGTTGTTGAAAAAGGGAAACCAATTTTTGAAACAATAAAGGGAAACTGGCGGAAAGAATTGTTTGACAATGACAATGATTTAGTGGTTGAATTTGGATGTGGAAGGGGAGAATATACAGTTGGTTTAGCGGAAAAATTTCCAAATAAAAACTTTATTGGAGCTGATATAAAGGGCGCCAGAATATGGGTTGGAAGTACTTATGCCATTAAAAATGAGTTGAACAATGTCGCATTTTTGAGGGTCAACATTGTTCAGCTTGAAGATTTTTTTGAAAAAGATGAAGTGTCTGAAGTTTGGGTTACTTTTCCAGATCCGAGACCAAAAGACAGGGATGAGAAAAGACGTCTTACCAGCCCGAGATACTTGGAAATGTATAAAGACATTTTAAAAAAAGAAGGCTGGCTGAAGTTTAAAACCGATAATACCCCTCTTTTCGATTACACACTTTCTCTTTTTGACAATGAAGTCAAAATCAAAAACCTCCAATATACACATGACCTGTACAATTCGGAGTTTATGGATGAGCATCACGGAGTTAAAACGAAATACGAAAAACTTTTTCATGATCAGGGTGAATCAATTAAGTATATGAAATTTCAATTTGAAAAATCGTAGTAGGTTTGCATCTAATCTAATCAAGTGAGTTTATGAAGCTTTCGATTGTAGTTACGGTTTACAATGAAGAGGAAAATATCGTTCCTTTGATTGAAAATGTGCAAAATGCCATGATCAATCACAGTTACGAATTGATATTTGTGGATGATGGTTCAAGTGATAAAACCATTCCGAACATCAAGGCGAATGCAGATGAAAATACACGACTTGTAGTTTTAAATAAAAATTATGGGCAGACAGCTGCCATGGCTGCAGGTATTGATAAGGCCAATGGTGATTTTATTGTTACCATTGATGGAGATCTGCAAAATGACCCTTCTGATATCCCACAAATGCTGCAAAAGCTTGAAGATGAGAATTGGGATGTGGTAGCTGGAATCAGAGCCAATAGAAAGGATTCTATGGTGGTTCGAAAGATTCCTAGCAAGATCGCCAATGCATTGATTAGAAAGCTCACAGGAGTACATCTTCATGATTATGGTTGCACGCTCAAGGTGTTCAGAAAAGACATTGCAAAGAACCTTGGATTGTACGGAGAACTGCATAGGTTCATTCCCGTATTGGCTCAGTTGCAAGGGGCGAACCTTACCGAAATGCCAGTGAAGCATCACCCAAGGATTCATGGTGAATCAAAATATGGTTTAGGAAGGACCTTTAAGGTGATGAGTGATCTTTTGTTGATGGTATTCTTCCAGAAATATTTACAAAAGCCGATGCATTTGTTCGGTACAGCGGGAATCATCACGTTTCTCTTAGGATCAGCCATTAATATGTATTTATTGGTACTCAAAATAATGGGACAAGATATATGGGGAAGACCCTTGTTGATTCTTGGCATCACACTGTTGTTAGGAGGGGTTCAGCTCATTACAATAGGACTTTTGGCAGAGCTCATGGTGAGAACCTATTTTGAAACTCAGAATAAAAAAACGTACAGAATTAGAGAGGAGTTTGTTGGAAGTGAGCAAGTGATAAAGGCATAATTATCATGGAGACATTAGCAAAGTTGTATTTCTTGATACTTCATTTTATTGTTCCAAAGATGAAGTTTGCGTTCACTTCTGTGATAGCTACAGCCTTTGACTATGTTCTTTATTTGATACTGTTCTATAATTTTTTCTCCCCTGAAGTATCTAATATTATTTCTTACTCATGTGCTGTGGTGTTGAATTTTACGCTTCAGAAAAAGTATGTTTTTACAATAAAAGGAAAAGTGCAGAGTGCTTTTTTAATGTCAATGACGTTCTCGCTAATTGGTCTTGTGTTGAGCACAATAATGATATCAGTTTTAAACAAACTAGATGTTTTTTTTCAATACCAATTTTTGACTAAGATTATTGTAACAGGTATAATATTCTTTTATAATTATTATACAAAAAGATTCTCATTTGAGAGAAGGTGATCAGATCAACTCAATACAATCGAAATCCCAGGGTAAACTTTTTTGAAATTGTCAGTAAAAATGACTTCCGGTCCAGCCTTTATGTGACTGTTAAACTGTCTGTTTAAAGAAAACTTTACAGTATTGTTTTTATATATGTTGCTGTCAGGATTTACCATAATACCAGCTTGTGTACTCCATCCCTTATTTGTTGTTTCATTAATCCTGTCATACCCAATATGGAGGAAAGTGAAAGTGTGCCTTTTACTTGAATTCTCATTTGACACCTTTTGAAAGGTAACTGCTCCACCTATATTCACATCATGTCTAATATGCTGCTTGGAGCGAGAAAATACTTTAAAGTCAATACCGAAAGATGGTGAAATTCCAGAATTATCAGAGTAGTCTGTCGAAAAGAAGGGGGTTAACTTAATGCCTTTTTTTGTGTTGTTTGAAGTATGATCGGTCAATGAAACTGGTAAGTGCTTAATGATGTCATTGGGTAGCTTGAAATCTGTTTGAGATGTGTTTTGGGCAACTGGGTATTTGATTGTCACGAATTTCAATACAGATTCACTTCTTTCTAGGTTGCTTTTGAGTGCTACATGTTGAATGCTTTTTTCTGAAGTATTGTTTTCAAATATAAAGGTTTCTACTTTATTGGGTTCCTGATAAAATAATGCATCCGAATTGAGGCTAATGCTTGCCGCTACGAGCAATGAAATGGATGCCGCTATTGCTAGCCCCCAAACGACTACTGTTTTGTTAG
>CAXBNB010000566.1:0-3539 GCA_963976505.1 uncultured Reichenbachiellaceae bacterium | reverse complement strand
TTGTAGCGTTGACCGCAACTTTTCAGCCCACACACAAAGTTTTAAAGACTGCCTACTTTTGCTCAGGTCTTTTAGACCTTGAGCCATGATCTCCCATTTTTTTCATAATAAATCTGGTCGTTTTGTCAAATTTCAGCTTTTGCTCTTCAGTGCACAATTCCCTAACTGATTTGAAATGTTCAAACATTCCTATTTCCATTTCAGATTGGCGCTTGCTGATTAACAAAGCCACGGAATCAATATTGAAAGAGTCATTGCCTAAATTGTTAAACATCATTTCTCTGAGTTCTTGCTGCTCTTTTCTTTTTTTAATACTCAAGGCAAAGTGAGATTTTCTCATGTCACGGTATGCCTTGCGCTGTTTTTCATTTAAGCCCAGTTCTTTTTCAAAGAAATGAGCTTTGTCTGATGGTTTGCCATCGGCGGATTTATCTCGCCATGATTGCCTTTGGTCGCTAAAAGGATGTTTGTACACTAGCTTCTTATGTATTACAAAAAAGTATATACTTAGCACATTTAGTGCTATAAGCATCCCTATAATGATGGTTGCTGCCTTATTTTGGGTGAAAAAATTCATATTTATGCTGTTTAATAGTCGCTATAAGCGAATGCATTTATTTGATACTCGCTTACAAGATTCTCAATTTCTATTTCAGTACTTGATATCGATTCATTTTCAGGGCTTTCTTCGTTCAGGAATGAAACGTAGCTTATGGCATTCATTACAATCAAAAGCCCAATAGCTGCCCACTTTACGAACTGCATGTAATCTATTCCTTCATTGTCTTCATGCTTGATTCTGTCCATTACCGAAGAATAGATGTCGTCTGGAGCTTCTACCTTACGAATAGAGCCCAATACATCAAGGGTCTTATTTACTTCTCGCTGGATTTCTTCAGTCTTTTTCATAAATTATGTTCGTAATAATGTAACATTTTTTTCTTTAAGTTTTTCTTAGCCCTAAAAATCAGGGATTCCACAGAAGACAAACTTACATCCATGGTATCTGATATCTCTTTGTAACTCATCCCGTCCATATTGTGCAGAACAAGAGCAATTTTTTGATTGTCAGGTAGCTGGTCAATTTGTTTGTACAGCAACTCCGTTCTTTCTTCGTCCTCCATTTCTACACCTGGATGATCAATTATTTTAGACTCCAAAACAGTATCGCTCGTATTTCCTATGGAAACTAAAAACGCAAACCTCTTTTTTCTTTTGGCTTTCCGCTGAAATTCCAAACACTTGGAAATCGTAATCCGATAGACCCAGGTTTTCAGCGAAGCATCTTGCCTGAAAGAATTAATGCTTTTATAAACCTCTACAAATATATCCTGCGTAATTTCCTCAGCATCTTCTTTGATGGGTAGAAATCCTAGGCTTGTATTAAACACCATATTCTGGTATTTATGAACAAGCAACTTAAAAGCACTCTCATCACCATTGGCGGTTCCTTCGATTAGTACTTTTTCTGATATTTCAGCCAATGATAAGTTTTTTCAAGTTTTGTTTTATACTGAGCAGATTCAGACTGACTGAACCTGCTCAAATATATTATTCAAATTTAACTATTGATGAGGGAAATTATCATTAACCCTTTCTCATTTGACCAGATCTCTCTCCTCTCTTACCGTGTTCGCCTTTTTTTCCTTTCATCATGTTCATGTTGTCAAATTTGAACTTCTGTTTTTCATCCAACAATGCCCTTACTTCTTGTTTGGTTTTCACCTGATTTACGAACATTTTAGTCCTTAAATCTCCTATTTCCTCAGCCACTTTTGTAATCGCCTTAAGATCAGGACTATCCGCTGAACTCAATGTTTTAAGCTTTGCTTCTTTTTCTCCGATAGTGTTTTTTACAGACTTCATAGACTTCATAGCAGCAAAGTGAATTTCTTCAATTTTTGTTTTCTGAGCATCAGTTAATTCAAGAGCCTGAGCAAATCGTTCCCCTCTATCGGGTTTTTCACTACTTGCTTGCATCATTTTTTGTCTTTGCCCCATCTTACCTCCTTGTGGACTTTGTGCCATTGAGGCAGTGCCCATTAATACTAAAGCTGATAATAATACGATTGACCTTTTCATTGTTTTTGGATTTTATATTATAAATTTATTTGACTTATTAGATGTCAGTCTTTTGGATTACTTGCGCTTTAATTAAAAAACATAGTATTTTTTTTAAAAATGGTCTATCAGTTTAATGAGGTTAATGTCGTACAGAAAAATATCCAATGAATTGAACAATTAATCCATCTAGCCAAATGCGTTTAAATATTCCTTTGTAATATCGAAAAATGACTATTTATGGACTTTATGAAAACTTCAGCTTATTTGTTCAAATCACTAGTGCTTGTGTTCTGCGCAGTACTTTTTTCGTGTAAAAATGATTCTTCCATTGGATCATCCAATAATATGGTGATTCCAGAAGTGGTTGATTTCAATTTTCATGTAAGACCAATATTATCAGACAATTGCTTTACCTGCCATGGCCCTGATGAAAATCAAAGAAAGTCAGACTTAAGATTGGATACCGAAGAAGGCGCATTTACTGCCCTGAAAGATTATGATGAAGACAGGTTCCCTTTTGTCAGTGGCAAGCCACATGAATCTGAAGCTTACAATAGACTGGTGTCCAATGACACTTCAGAAGTTATGCCCCCTCCAGGTTCTAATTTGAAGGTAAGTGAATATGAAATTAGTTTGATAAAAAAATGGATTGAACAAGGTGCCCAATACAAACCTCACTGGGCTTTTGTGCCTCCAGTTAAATCAGAGCTGCCGAGTGTGACCAATGAAGACTGGGTAAGTAATGAAATTGATTATTTTGTCAAAAAGATAATTGAAGGAATTGGTTTGACACCAAATGCAAGAGCCGACAAAGCAAGGCTTTTAAAGAGGTTGTCTTTTGACCTCACCGGATTGCCACCCACATTGGCAATGCAGGAGTCCTTTATCAATGACGACTCTGACGATGCTTACGAAAAGGTAGTTGATGAGCTATTGGCAAATAAACATTACGGAGAAAAAATGGCAGTACACTGGCTCGATGTTGCCAGGTATGCCGATTCACACGGGTACCAGGACGATGGGTTAAGAACCATGTGGCCATGGAGGGATTGGGTTATCCATGCGTTCAATGAAAACTACCCCTATGATAAATTTCTCACTTGGCAATTGGCGGGAGATTTAATTCCGGAAGAAAATATTGAAGCACTGCTTGCCACTGGATTTAATAGAAATCATAAAATTACTCAGGAAGGTGGGGTGATAGACGAAGAATACAGGATTGAGTACGTAACCGATCGTACCAATACTTTTGGAAAAGCATTTTTGGGACTGACCATGGAATGTGCCAAGTGTCACGATCACAAATACGACCCTATTTCACAAAACGATTACTTCAGCACATTTGCCTTCTTTGACAAAGTCCCTGAAAAGGGTTTGTTTGGAACGATAGATGCCAATTTCGCGGATCCTCCAAATATGGCCATTTCAGACGAGTTGATTGAGGATATTCTCACATTCATCAACAAAAAAGATAC
>CAXBNB010000565.1:0-3546 GCA_963976505.1 uncultured Reichenbachiellaceae bacterium | reverse complement strand
AATACCTCCAGCCATCAATAAAAAATCTTGTTCGTCTATATTCATTGATCCTTCTCCCCACAACTGCTGGCATCCATCTTGAGAACCGATGGTATTGAATTTTTTCTCTGTAGTGGCCAGGTAGCACGAAGGAGTTGCCACCTTTATGCGCTCATCATACCCAACCATGTACACTACCTGAGTTCCACCTCCAGAATTACCAGCAACAGCAAGTTTATTCTTATTGACTTTGGGATGAGCTTCTAAAAAATCAAGCCCACGGATGTTATCATTTAGTTCATGGATTAAAGTATTGGTGCCAGTAAGTAGTTGTGCTTCTCCAAGAAGTTCATGCATCATTGTGCCACCTTTGGTGGCAGGTTTTCCCGATTCATCCAACAGTTGAAATCGTTCTCCCTGACTTACTGGATCGGCCTGTAACACCGCAAAACCATTCAACGCAAATAGCCGGGCAGCTTTTTGGTAAGGTTCAGCTCCTTTGCCCGTGTAGGAGTGCCCGCAAGGTATGTAAACTGCTGGGAAGGGAGCTTTTCCTTTTTTTGGTAAATAAAACAAGCCAGTAACATGATGATTTGGCTGACTTTCAAATGTAACCTTTTCAATAGTGTAACCTATCATATCAATTTTTCCTGATACCATTGGGTTGAGTGGAGTTTTCTTAGGGAGTACGCCAATTTTATCTTTATACCATTGTTTAAGCTTCTTTCTTCGGGCCTCAATAGATTCGCTTGACTGCAAACTTTCGTTTACTTGTTCTCTTCTTATGTCAAATTGCGCATTCAGTTTGTCAAGTAAGTAAGCATATTGTAGGGTGTCGGTTTCCCCTTTAAGCACTTTAAATTTCGCTTCGTCTATTGTATCTGGAAATTGAATTTGAGTTTTGGTATTGCATGAAAAAAGTAAAATACCGATGAGGATCCAGGAAGCATATCTTAGGTTATTCATGGCAATGTTTGGTTGAAGTAATGAATATTAGAATCAAAATTGAAACCACGTAATTTACAAATGAATAAGTAAAACAGACAAGAATTTTGGCCGATGTTAACGAAATTCTTAGTTATTTTTCTGGATATAATTAGCGAAATAGTTATTTTACAAAATGTAAAAACCTAAACCTAACAAATCAATGGAAAATTCTAACGAAAGCATGAATGGGTATAAATTGTCCTTTCATGGCAAGGGAGGGGAGTATTTTGGGATTGTAATCGTCAACTGGCTTTTGACCGCACTGACCTTAGGGCTGTACTATCCTTGGGCTAAAGCCAAGCAATTGCAATATTTATATGGAGCTACTGGCTTAAATAATGATCGTTTTACTTTTCATGGTACTGGGAAGGAAATGTTTATCGGGTTCATCAAAGCCATATTGATTTTCGGCTTCATCTATGGGATGTTTTTCCTTTTTGTGTTTTTGGAAATGCCTGTGGTTGGAGCAGTTTTTTTATACCTGGGGTTTTTGGCCATCATTCCCATTGCTATTCATGGATCTTACAGGTATCGCATGTCTAGAACTTCTTGGAGAGGTATCCGGTTTGGTTATCGTGGAAATAGGAAGGAATTTATTATTAATTTTTACAAATGGATCCTCTTAACCATTATCACTCTGGGTATTTATGGAGCTTGGATGGCGATCAACCTTCGAAATTATATTCTGGGCAACATCAAACTTGGCGACTTGCAATTTAAGTACAAAGGAGATGGCTGGGATTTTTTCATTTTAAATATCAAAGGGTATTTTCTTTCTATTATTACTCTGGGCATCTATATGTTTTGGTGGCAAAAAGACCTTTTTGCTTATTTCGTAGATAACCTCTCGGTTAATAAAGGCGACCAGCAATTGCGTATGAGATCTACTGCTACCGGAGGAAGTTTTGCTGGCTTGATCATTGTAAACCTTTTGATCTTGGTGTTTACATTAGGTCTGGGTTACGCTTGGATCGTTACCAGAACCATGGAGTTTGTAGTCAAAAATATTCAAATAGAAGGAGATATTGATTTGGATGGTATCACTCAAACAGAAGAGGAATTCAAAGATGCAACAGGTGAAGACATTGGAGATATGCTTGATATTGACTTTATAATATAATGCACCAAGCACAAGGATTTTTTTATGATGGTCAATCTTCTAAACCGCAGCAGGTTCAGATATCTCTGGTTGAGCGAAAAGACCTTATCGAATTTGCTTTAATAGATGGAGAAACTACTTCATGGGCTTTAGCTGACCTAATGTGTGAAAACATTGGGTCAGTTTTTGAAATGAGCCATGGAGCACATCAGTTCCAGAAAATAACTACTGAAGATGCCGATTTTGTTGAGGCAGTTAAACTGTTGAGATCCCAAAACGGATATGACAATTGGTATCAGAAAATGCTGGATGCCGGTTCAGTTTTTCATGTGTTTTTGGCCATTTTAGTGCTTGCTTTTTCAATCGTCACTTATATGTATGTCGTCCCTTGGATAGCTGAAAAGCTAGTCACAATTGTTCCTGATAGTTATGATAAAAGTTTGGGCACGGGTGTATTTAAAGAATATGTCAGGTACCAAACGATAGACTCTGCTAAAACAGAGGCAATTGGTGAGTTTGTATCACAATTGGAATTAAACAATGAATTTGACTTCACATTTACCGTGATCAATTCTGATCAGGTAAATGCATTTGCTCTTCCAGATGGTAACATCGTGATTTTTTCAGGTATTATAGATAAGCTGGAAAATTATGAAGAACTGGTAGCACTAGTCGGTCATGAAGTAGCACATATCAACAACAGGCATTCGATGAAAATGATGAGCAGGAACCTTGCTGGTTATATGTTTATATCATTGATTTTTAGCGATGTGAATGGTGTAATGGCGATTATCACGGAAAATGCCCATTCCCTCCATTCCTTATCCTTTTCGAGACATTTTGAGCAGGAAGCCGATACCGATGGGCTTAACATGTTGATCGCAAATGGAATTGACCCTGATGGGATGTCTGATTTGATGAAAAGGCTTGAGTCAAATTATGGTGAAATGATTCCTGAATTTTTAAGTTCGCACCCTGTCACAAGTCAACGGAAGGAGTACATTGAAAAAATGATTTCTAAAAAATCGGTAAAGATTATCCATCGTCCACAGTTGGAAGAGATTTTTGAGAAAATAAAAGGGGACTACTAAAACTTCAAGATTTTATTATTTGTCAACTTATTTTTCTATAAATTAACAGAGAAAAAAATAACACACCATGAGACACCTATCAAATTTTTTACTTCTTTGCACCATTTCAATTTGTATAAGTTGCAAAACGCAAACTTCAGAATCAACCAAAACTGAAGCATCGAATGAAACTCCTACTGTAGAAAAAATCAATCATACAGAAGCCATTCAAGGTGCTTGGACAACTTCCTACACGAATGACAGTGGTGAGGAGGTTACCATCACGGCAATAGTAGTGGATGGATATATTGCCGAAACTTTTTACAACAAAGAGGCAAAGAGGTTTGATGGAGCATTGGGAGGTTCATGGACAATTGATGGCAATACTTTCAATCTGACGTTTGAGTTTGA
>CAXBNB010000564.1:0-3553 GCA_963976505.1 uncultured Reichenbachiellaceae bacterium | reverse complement strand
TCACTGTCTATTGAGAAAAAAGAAAAAGAATTGATCATAAAAGCATTAAGAAAAAATAGAAATAAAAGAAAGTATGCTGCTTTGGATCTAGGCATTTCAGAACGTACATTGTACCGTAAAATCAAACAGTATGAATTGGAGGATTAAAAACACCTTACTCATCTTAACTCTATTTTGCCTTGGATTCAGTTCTTGCGGCATATATTCTTTTACCGGTGCATCGATATCTTCTGATATCGAAACAATGTCCATCCAGACATTTTATAACAATGCTCCATTAGGACCATCCAATATGAGTGCTGTATTTACTGAAAAAATCAAAGATTACTATCAACAAAACACAAGCCTTACCCTAGTAGATGAAGAGGGTGACTTACAGCTAGAAGGAGCAATAGCCAATTACACATTAACACCGGTTGCGCCTTCAGCCTCTCAATCCAGCGATCAAAACGACTTTACTAGCTTAACAAGAATTACAATCACTGTGACTGCTGCTTATGTAAATATCCAGGACGATCAGTATGATTTTGATCGAAATTTTTCATTCTTTGTTGATTTTGACCAGAATTCAACAGATCTCTCCTCAAATGAGGATGACTTTGTAGATACAATTTTTGATCAAATAGTTCTTGATATATTTAATAGTTCTGTGGCTAATTGGTAATTTTTATTAACTTTAGCTTTTAAGAAACCCAAAACCACCACCGTGAATAAACAAAAGTTTGTTGATTTACTACGACAACCTGAAACTATCTCTACTTCCACCTTGAGTGAATTAGAGCAATTGGTAGTTGAAAACCCCTATTTTCACAGTGGTCATATTGTCATTGCACGAGCAAGTCGACATTTAAAAACTGTACAGACTGGCAAAAAGGTTAATACTGCCGCCATCTATGCCACAAGCAGGAAAGCATTTAAAAATTACATCCAAGGCGATATCATTTTCGGAAACACTACCTCAACAATAGTTCCCACAGAACCAAAAGCCATTGCAGTTTCGCAAACTCAACCTTTGATTGTTGAAGAAACAAATACCATTTCCTCAAACACTACACAACCTTCTTTTGAATCAAATCCTCATCTATCCAACGCAGAGCATGACTCGTTGATCAATGAAGTGTATGAAAACATTGAAGAATGGAGAAAAAGCAGAAACCATTTTCTCGAATACGAATTATCTATAGAAGAATCTAAAAGTGATGTTGACAAGCTTAAATCTCAAATAGCTGAAGAGATCATAGCCGAAGAAGAGCAGGTAAATAAGGCGTTAAAAGGTATCAAAACTAAAGGAGCTAAGAAAAAGCCTACTTCAAAGCCCAGTGCAACAGATGATTTAATTGAAAAGGATATAGCTGATTCAGAAGTTGATCTGAATGAAGACAATTTGGATATTGATAGGCAGAAAAAAAACCTTAAACTATCACCAGGCAGCAAAGGAGGAAAAAAATTCAGATTAAATATATTACGCCCTTCGTCTAAGGCGAAAGCAGATTCCGCAACAAAAAAGACTGCTGCTGCAAAAAAATCAACTAGTAAAGCTGTCAAAACTAGTGCAGCAAAGGAATCTATCACAAAAAAACCTCCGACTAAGGCCAAGACAAAAGCGAAATCAACAACGGCGAAAACAAAAAAAACCGCATTAGAGGACGGCAAAAAAAAAAAGCCTAAAGAAACCTTAACACAATCTACAACTAGCAAGAAGGTTGTTATTGAAGAGCAAATAGAGCTTATCAATAAGTTTATATCTACCAATCCTACCATTGACGGCAGAAAAATCAAAGAGGACAATGAGCCTAATATTGACCTGTCTGAAAAAAACAAAGATTTTCCATCAGGGATTTTTACCGAAAACATGGCCAAAATATTCGAATCCCAAGGAAAGTCAGAAAATGCCATTGCTATTTATGAGCAATTAATTTTGAAAAATCCTGAAAAAAAGTCTTACTTTGCGACTCGAATTAAAAATCTAAAAAACAAGTAAATGTTAATAGCGATTATAAGTATAATAATGCTGGTATCTGTAGTACTAGTATTGGTGGTGTTGGCTCAGAATTCTAAAGGAGGAGGACTTACCAGTCAATTTGGAGGATCAGGTACTTCACAGCTAATGGGTGTGAAAAAAACTGGAGATTTATTAGAAAGAATTACATGGGGATTAGCCATTACATTGATGGTTCTGACTTTGTCTACAAAATTTATTGTAAAAACTAATAATGGAAATGAGTTTTCAAGTCCTAATATAGAAAGTGCTCAGGATAAAAATGTATCTCCAGCCATTGAGCTGCCTACACAACAACCGGCAAGTACTGATTCTGTCAACTAAGACTTAGCAAAGATAAAATATAAATTAAAAGCTCCTTTATGGAGCTTTTTTTATGCTTAAATTCAGACTTACAATTACAATTGACCTAATTGCACTGGCTTAAATACCTTGGCATCTGCATAAAAAGTACCAAATGGAATCAATGATGCGGCAAGTGAAAGGATGGAAACTTTAAAACTCCAACGGTGAAGAAAGATATTTTGAATGCAAAAGATGACATACAGAATAAATAGCCAGCCATGCGCCATGCCCACATAAAAATTAGGCTCTGGAATTTGAAGTCCATATTTAAGCGGCATGGTAATGGCAAAAAGCAGGAAACTGATTCCCTCTAAAATGGCAAAAAGCCTTAGTCGTCCTATCGGAGTTTTTAAATTCATAGTCTATAGCAACAGATCAAAGATTGCTCTCAATAATTAAGGTGCAAGTTTAGCTGATCTGATCAATTCAGACTAGCTATCCAGATTTTAAAAACAGGGTAATCACTATTTAATTGCCATCAAACCCTTGTAGTGGTCTTTATTCGTATAGGCAAGGAAAAGTGTCGCGAACAAAGCAAACAGAGCCACCGGCAACCCTTCTGGTACAAGAAACACATGTACCCCTAGAATATTGACCACAACTGGAAAAATAACTACTGTAGCCAAAGGAACAAAGCGACCCACGATAAACGCAATCCCACAAATCAGCTCAATGCCCTTGACCAGTGGCATGATATAGATAGAAGCATCCAACCCTTCGTTAAATGTTTTCATAGCACCAGTCAGCTCGGGCTGAGGGACTAAGTTCAAAAAATAGCTTACCGAAGCAAATACAAAAAGAAGTCCTAGCAGGACACGAATAATAATAGTTGCGATTTTCATTTTTATGAGTTTAACTTTTGAAGTACCCCATCCAGATTATCAAACGCCATACTCAACCCTTCTTTCATTCCCATTTGAACAATTTGTTTCAACTGTTCCTCAGAAGCGTATTCAGTTACAATTGTCACTTCTGTATGATCTATTTTCTCTTCATATTGATTTTTGAACGTTGCGATTGGAAAATCGGAATTTACATTACCCTTAGAGTCACTGAAGGCATCACCTCCTGATAATGAAACAAGGGGCTTGATACTTTCATAAGTAGTAACACCCCAGTGCTCCTCACCTTCAGGCCCAACCATAACATATAGTCGCTTTCCTCCTTCTTTAAAATCCATAGATTTAGTTTTAGACACCCAGGGCTTGG
>CAXBNB010000563.1:0-3554 GCA_963976505.1 uncultured Reichenbachiellaceae bacterium | reverse complement strand
AATGGATCCGGGGGAGTTTTGTGATGGCATTAGGATATTGGAAGAAGACTCTTTACAAATGGTCACTTGGGTTTCGGAAAACTATCTTGACGGTTATCTTAATTCACTATCAAACAAAAAACCTTTTAGCGTAAACGGATTTGATATGTGGCTTTCTGCTGTTCCTGACTTAAAGGAATTTTGTAAAAACCAAAAGTTCAAAGATTCTACTGCCCTTGATCTAAGATTAGAACAGTTACAAGGGTTGCCATCCTCTTCAAACAATGACTATTTTGTGGAACTAAAGGTTAGTAAGGAGGATCTTTATAGACCATCCCATGATTCTAGTATTTTATCCGCACGTTACTTCCCCGATGATTCAATAAGAGGTTCAGCTAAATATACGAATTGGTACAAGAAAAAACTTCAATCATCCTATTCCCAAGAAAATAAATTTCCATGGACAAGGCAGGGGTATACTTACGATTGGGGAAATCCTTATTCAGAAATAGGTTTAAGCGAGTTTGTTATTCCAGGGTCAATAAATTCAGCAAAAGTCTTGGTAACAGGCATTTACACCACCGAGCAATATTGTTTAACTAAACATTAATAATCCCACAATATGATAAACGTCCACACCCATATTTTCACTACCAGACATGTTCCTGTAAACTTTTTGCCTTGGTTCATAAAGCCAATTGCCAACTTTGCAGTCAAGAAATGGATGGTCAAATTGTTAAAGATTATAGGATTAAAAAGCTCCTCTTATCTGGTTAACAAATTTCTCAACTTCAAGAAAATAGGAGAACTGAAATCGCAGGAAGAAATTTTTAAGCATCTTTCAGGTTTTTACCCAAGTGAGACAGGTCTTGTTGCACTTTCCATGGATATGGAATACATGGGTGCTGGTAAAATTCCAGATCCATTTGATCAGCAACTTGATGATTTGGTAAAGCTAAAAGGTCAATATCCGAATGAGAAGCATCCTTATGACATTCTTCCATTCATATTTGCCCATCCCGAACGACCAAATGTCCTTGACTTGGTCAAAGAGCACATTGAAGAGCACAATTTTGCAGGAATTAAGCTATACCCTGCTTTAGGATACTTTCCGCATGACCCAAGGTTAGAAAAAGTGTATGAATACGCCGAAACAAATCAAATTCCGGTAATGACTCATTGCACTCGTGGAGGCGTATATTATCAAGGTCGCTTAACCAAAGAAAGAAGAACCGATCCTCGAACAAATGAAATCTATCCTAAAAAAAGCAATAAAGATTTTACAGATATATATTCGGATCCTGATCGCTACATAGAACTCCTTAATGACTTTCCCAAACTAAAACTGTGTTTTGCACATTTCGGAGGAGCTAACGAATGGGATAAATTTCTAAGCGGATCATGGCATGACAAAGCAAAAGAAAGCTGGTTTTGGAAAGTAAAAGAAATTGTCTGCAATGAAAATTGGAATGCCTATACGGATGTGAGCTATACCTTATCCGATCCTAAATATTATGCTACATTAAAATCCTTTCTCTCCTCCAATGAGAGGCTTAGGAAACGTGTGCTTTTTGGCTCTGACTATTATATGACCGAACAGGAAGTCAGTGAACGAGCTTTTGGCATTAACCTCAGTGGCTTTTTAGGTGATACACTGTGGCACCAAATAGCCGATACAAATCCCAAAACATATTTGAACTCAAAAATTAATCAACTATGACTCCTACCAAAAAGGAAATGAAAAAAACTAAAGTTTGCAATATCAGCCTGTTGCTATTCATCATTCTTGCAACTTTAATGGTAAACACTCATGTTGTTGCTCAGGATATAGATAACAAGGAGTATAAAATAAAAATCAAATCCAATGGGATACAAGATGTTGAAAATTTATCTTATAAGATTATCCCTTGCACATGGTGTGCTCAAGACGATTGTGGGAACTGTGACAACATTATTGAAGATACAAATTTTAAGATCTTCGACAGAGAAAAAATGACATTTGAAGTGGGCAAAGTCAAGCTTCTTATTTATGATAAAGACAAAGTCTTAAAAAAGGAAGTCAAGTTAATTTTGACTGAGAACCGTCTAAATAAAATCCAATTAAATGAGTACATTGAGTGATTCTGATATCGAAAAAATTGCCACCGCAATAGGAAAGAAAAGCCAAAAACAAGAATGGTTGAAGCATCCTTTGCTATTGCTTTTTATGAGCTTAATTTTCACAACTATTGCAGGTACAGCACTTACAACTGTAATTAAAAATGTGGATTTTAAAAAGAGGCAATTACTTTTGAAACAAGAAAAAGTACTTGAACAGAAAATTAGAATTATAGGAGAATTAAATCAGGAATCACTTGAGCAATACATATTGGCAGATAGCTTCAGAGAAAAAAGAAGTGACAATAGAAGAACTTAATCAAATAAACATTGCACAGCGAGAAAATGATATTCGCTGGAAGCGCACATTACCCTTTATCATTTCTCAAATGCAAACTTATTTTAATGATGAGGTACTGTTAAGTAAAGCAACCGCACTGCAAAAAGGATTTAAAAGCGAGGGAAAAGAGCTTTCTGTCTTTGCCTTGACAAGATATTTTTATTCCATACCAATAAATCCAAAACTGATTGATTCCGATAAAAGACAACAAATGAAAGAGTTTGCTTCCCAGTTGACTGAAAAATTGAATGGCCTTTATGAGCCATATCAATATTTACAAAGCTTAATGTTGAAAGAAACAATTTCTGAAGAAACATACGATTCACAATCGATTTTTGTAGAAACTTGGAATTTAATTTTTGGAAATTCTAAATAATCTTAATAAAGAAGCATTTATGGCTGATAGAACTGCAATAGATACGATTAGAGGGTATCTATAAAATGAATGTACCGACCAAAAATCTCAATCATTTAAATTAGATGGGCATCTGCTAAGCCTCTGTTTCAGATGAAATTTAGATAAAAGACAATAAATATGTTAGAAAAGAAAATCACTGTAACATTTCATGCCAATGATATTGGGCCATTTAGCAATCTGTCCAATTCATTGCTTTTTAGGTCATTGAAAGTTGGCGTGTTTGCTAATAATGGGAGTGGCAAAACATTTTTAAGCAGAATGTTTAGGCTTTTAGACAATCCAACAACAGAAAAATCGGATAAAGTAATTTCAATAAATAAGAATTCAGGGACTTTTAAATTTCAGATTGATGAAAAAAAAGAAACTGGGGATACATCTGAAAGGCTTGAAATAAAAGTGTCAAAAAACAAAGAGCCAGAAATTGACAATGGAACCAAATATATCTATCATGTTTTCAATAGTGATTATGTAAAAGAGAATATTGAAGAAATGAAATTCCTGCCTGATGGAGAAGTTGAAGGGTATATTTTAAGTAAAGCAAAGATTGATTTATCAAAAGAAAAAAAGATATTAAAAACTCTTGAAGAGGAAATAATTAAAAAGGGGAATGTATTCAAGAAAGAAGTAGAAGATGCAAGAATTGAACTCGACACCCTAAATGTTAGAAAAAATACTTCAGAATATAAGTTCACCTACACTGATGTATTCAAAAACTCATTT
>CAXBNB010000562.1:0-3555 GCA_963976505.1 uncultured Reichenbachiellaceae bacterium | reverse complement strand
TAATCCATAATTAACTAATATACAGCCGATTGCGATCTTATCCTGACGGCTATGGTCTGTCGACATTGAGAGGAATTTAATTAGGATAAATTCCAATATGACATGTAATGCTCGTCAATTACTTTTTATTGACTGAGTGTAAATGAACTGAGTTCGATTTAATGTTATCAATGAACCATTAAACAGAGCTTAAGAAAACCGAACTCAGGTTCATGACCAAGAGACTAGTTTTGCCACACTTTGTGATTTTTTGCAGCAGGCCCCATTAGCTTTTTCTTTTTATTAGATGTTGACACCAAGGTTGTGCTCTGAAACTGCTCCTTATTTTCCCATGGCTTGTGATTTTTTGCCTCAGGCCCCATCAACTTATTGTCTGATTTGTCGACTGTCACCAAGGTGGTTTGAGACTTATTTTTGTCTTTCCATGGTTTGTAATTTTTTGCTGCTGGTCCCTTAAGGTCATTTTTTGCTTGTCCATATCCTACGGAAACAAACAAAAAGATAATTGGAAGTATTAAAATAGCTTTTTTCATCGGTATGATCTGTTTAGTTTCACTTGAATTATACCTCAATTTTAAGAAGAAGATCACTGTCTCAAGCTCCGATGAAAACGGTAATTATTTATGGTAATATTTCGGTATGTTTGAATCAGTATTTATACGGATGGTAGATTGTAGGACTTGACATTAGAATTTATGGACGAAGAAACTTTACGAGCAATAGCCAGTCAACTAAGGCAGCCAAGTGGTGAATTTGCCATAGAAGTAGGCGAAAAAATGAATGAAGGTAATTTGCAGATAAACCTGAATGCAATTGAAGCACTTCATTTGTCTAATGGTGATAATCTTCTTGAAATTGGGATGGGAAATGGTTTATTTGTTAAAGATATTTTATCCAAAGACGGTACCATCCAATATTCCGGGTGTGATTTTTCACAGATTATGGTGGATGAAGCAACTATGCAAAACAAAGAGTACGTAAAAGCAGGTCGTGTTCAATTTTATTTTGCAAGTGCAGTTCAGCTTCCTTTTGAAGACGAGACCTTCAATAAAGTCTTTTCGATCAACACATTATACTTCTGGGAAGATCCCAAATTGATCCTCGCTGAAATGTCCAGAGTTCTAAAGCCTAATGGCCAAATATTTATTTCTATAAGGCCTAAATTGACAATGCAACATTATCCATTTGTAAAATTTGGCTTTCAGATGTATGACAAGGAAGAACTCTGTGAATTGCTAGTTCACAATAACTTCAAACTTGTTTCCGTAGTAGAAAAAGAAGAGCCAGACCAGCTCATTGGAGGGCAAAAAATGAAAGTTGACTCCTTAATCGTTTGTGGAGAGAAGGTATAATGGTTCAATTAATACTAGTAACTCATTCATAGAACTTTCTGATGAGAATTGATTTTGAATCATTTCTGTGCAATACCCACTTAATTCATATAAACACGTGGTGGTGGTCAGGTGTATTTTGACTAAAATTGCGCTTTTAAATATAGAGACTATGAGTGAGGAAAGAGAATCACTGAATTTTTTGGAGCAAATGATCGAAAAGGACATTGCCAATGGTAAACATGGAGGTAGGGTACATACTCGGTTTCCTCCTGAGCCAAATGGTTATTTGCACATTGGACATGCCAAAGCTATCTGTGTAAATTTCGGTATTGCTGCCAAATATAATGGTCTATGTAATCTCCGGTTTGACGACACCAACCCAGAAAAAGAAGATGTGGAGTACGTTGATTCGATAAAAAGCAACATCAAATGGTTGGGGTTTGATTGGGAAGACAGGGAATATTATGCATCAGATAATTTTGACCAGTTGTATGAATTTGCAGTTAAATTGATCAAAAAAGGAAAGGCTTACATTGATGATGATTCTGCTGAAAAAATAAGCGCAGATCGTGGTACTCCGACTCGACCAGGAGTGGAAAGTAGGTTTCGAAATAGAAGCGTAGAGGAGAATCTGGAAATGTTTGCCGGAATGAAGGAAGGGAAATATGAAGAAGGTGAAAAAGTGTTGCGTGCCAATATTGACATGAGCTCACCCATTATGCAGATGCGAGATCCGGTAATTTACCGTATCAAGAAGGTAGCGCACCATCGTACAGGTGATAAATGGTGCATTTACCCTACCTATGACTTTGCACATGGACAATCAGATTCGATTGAAAATATAACACATTCATTGTGTACATTGGAATTTGCTTCTCATAGACCGCTTTACAATTGGTTTATCAAAGAATTAGAGATATTTCCTTCGGAACAAACCGAATTTGCAAGGCTTAATCTTAGCTATACCATAGTTAGTAAGAGGAAGCTTAAAGAATTGGTGGATGGAAATTTTGTATCTGGTTGGGACGACCCGAGGATGCCGACATTATCTGGTATAAGAAGAAGAGGCTACACTCCAGCATCAATCAGGAATTTTGCGGACAGAATAGGTGTGTCAAATAGAGATGGCATTATTGATGTGGCGCTATTAGAGCATAGTGTTCGTGAGGATTTGAATAAAACAGCTAATCGTGTGTTGGGTGTTTTAGATCCAGTGAAGTTGATTATTACTAATTACCCTGAAGGCAAAACCGAAGACCTAGAGGCAACTAATAACCCTGAAGATGAATCGGCAGGTAAAAGGACAATGCCTTTCAGTAATGAAGTCTATATCGAAAGGTCTGACTTCATGGAGGATCCACCAAAGAAGTTTTTCCGATTGGGGCCTGATAGAGAAGTTAGGTTGAAATATGCTTATATTGTAAAATGTACCGGATTTAAGAAAGATGAAGTTACAGGAGAAGTGACCGAAATATACTGTGAGTACGACCCTGAAACAAAAAGTGGTCAGGATAACACGGGTAAAAAGGTAAAAGGTACATTGGGATGGGTTTCGGCCAGTCATGCGATTGATGCTGAGGTGAGGTTATACGATAGATTATTTACTACCGAAAACCTTAATACCATTGATGATGATTTTAAGAATCATTTGAATCCAGATTCTCTAGAGGTAAAACAAGCGAAAGTAGAACCTTCATTGGCTACAACTAAGGTAGGAGATCAAATGCAGTTTGAGCGTCAGGGATATTTTATTCTGGATAAAGATTCAACAGAAGGAAAACGTATATTTAACAGAACTGTGACGTTAAGAGACAATTGGGCAAAAAAGGGGTAACCCTTTTTAGTATTCATATACTATTCTTCTGAATCTGTGGGGTTGGGGCAATTAATTATATTCTATGAAAACGGAACGTATCAATCAATATACACATGTTTTGTACCAAGGATCTCAATACACAGAAGAAGAGGCTCTTACTAAGAGTAGTGAATACTATCGGTGGTTAGATACAAGAAGAACTGTTCGAGATATTTCCAGTGGTCACATCCCTGAAGAAGTAATAGAAAACATTGTCATGTCGGCTTCTACTGCACCATCCGGAGCTCATAAGCAACCTTGGACGTTTTGTGTGGTGTCTAATTCAGAGATTAAAAAAGAGGTCAGGGCAGCAGCAGAAAAGGAAGAATACGAAAGTTATAACAGTCGCATGAGCGATAGGTGGAA
>CAXBNB010000561.1:0-3559 GCA_963976505.1 uncultured Reichenbachiellaceae bacterium | reverse complement strand
TTGGACAAGTCATCATGTCTGGCGAGGTTACTTCGACCTCCGTAATCATACAATCGAGATTGACTGCTTCTGATACCTTGGTTGGTGGCGATATACAAGGAAAATTGGGAGTAGCCAGGTTCGAAATCGGGGAGAATGATACCTTTGAAAATGCGCTCAGTTCTGATTTCCTGGATGCTTTGCCTGAAAACGATTTCATCGTAAAGAAGAAAATAGAAGGGCTCAAAGCAGAAACGAAATATTTCTACCGTCTGCGATTCGGAAAAGATACAAATGCACTATTTACGAGCAAAACCGGTACGTTTAAAACTTTGCCCGGCGCTAATAGTGAGGCTAAAGTATCCTTTGCTGTGGTAACAGGGATGAACTATTATTTCTTTCACTATGGAAGCTATGACAGCACTAGGGCATACAATGGAAGTGATAAAGCACTGGGTTATCCGGCATTAGAATCTATCAAAAACCTGAACCACGATTATTTCATTGGCACTGGGGACAATGTTTACTTTGACCATCCCAATGAGCGGGGTTTTAAGTCCTCTCTTAAAAAAGGGAAGAAACCACATCCAGCAGGATATGAAGGAAAAGAGGTGAAAGACGAAGAGGGAATGAGGAAGAAGTACCACGAGCAGTTTATGCAGCCAAGGTTTCAGGATCTTTTTAGAAGCATGGGGACTTACTGGGAAAAAGATGATCACGACTATAGATTCAACGATGCTGATCCCTTTGATGAATTTCCGATTTCTCATGAAATGGGAATTAAAAATTTCCAAGAGCAACTGCCAGTTGTCGATCCAAAAGACCCAAACCCAAAGACATACAGAACCCATCGCATGAGCAAGGACCTTCAGGTTTGGATGCTAGAAGGTAGAGACTACAGAAGCTCAAATAAAATGGAAGATGGGCCTGATAAAACCCTTTTGGGAGCAAAGCAAATCAGTTGGCTTAAAGAGACATTGCTGGCAAGTGATGCCAGTTTTAAGATTATAATTTCTCCCACTCCTATGGTTGGGCCGGATGATGCCTACAAAAGTGACAATCATGTGAACCATGAAGGTTTTAGGTATGAAGGTGAAGCCATTTTCAAATGGATGGTGGACAATGGTTTCCTTGATAAAAACCTGTACATAATTTGTGGAGACAGGCATTGGCAATATCATGCCATGCATCCAAGTGGCATAGAGGAGTTTTCGACTGGAGCATTGGTAGATAATAATTCCCGTGCCGGCCGACTCGCAGGTGATCCAAAATCAACCGATCCTGATTCTTTGATCAAGCAATTTTACATTCAGGGAGATAAGGAGTCTGCTAGCGGTGGTTTTCTATCTTTCGAAGTAGAAAAAAAAGCGGGAATCCCAACTGCCTCTTTTAAGTTCTATGATGAAAAAGCCAAATTATTGCATGAGGTAAAAAAGGAAGCGAGATAGTATTTTAAAATGATTGGTTAAACATTTTTTGATATGAGAATAGTTGTATTGTTGATATTATTAAATATTGCGTTTTTGGGAGCAAGTACAGCGCAATCCAGTTATCGTGAAGGATATATAATAAATAACGCTAAAGATACCATAAGGGGTTATTTAGATTATAAAGGGAGTTTGAAGAATTTAAGAAAGTGTAAGTTTAAACAAACTCTGGATGAAGAACACACTGAATACACTCCGGAAGAAATTACTGCTTTCCGGTTTAAGAATTCGAATCTATATGCTTCAATCGAGTATGATTTAAAGGGAGAAGTCAAAAGGTATTTTATTGAGCAATTAATTGACGGTATCGTGGATGTTTTCTACTATTCGGCCAAAGGAGACTCATTTTTTCTCATACGAAATGAGGAAGGTGAAATATTTGAATTGAAGAATACTCAAATAGAAATTGAATCGGAAAATGGTAAGTACCTAAAGTATAAAAAGGAGTATGTAAATGTATTGCGTGTTCTTTTTCGAGACAGTCCTTCAACACTTAATAAGGTAGGTGCCTTGCAGTTCAATCCAAATTCTATGATAGAAATCGCACAAGATTATCACAATCAAGTTTGTACGGAATATCAATGTGTTGTATATACTAAGGAAAAATCCGGTTTAAAGGTAGGCATTGGTTTGCAAGGTGGTTATTCAGTTTCTACAATTGAGCTATATGATAATGAAAATACCAAGAATTTGAATAAGGATTTTTCTTCAAGTCATGATTTAGTTTTTGGTGGATATTTGAATTTCAAGGATCCAAATATTAGTGAAAGATTTAGTGTGCAACTTGAATTTCTATTTACCAAAGGGTCTTACTCAGCCGATTCTTCATTCTTTGCCATTTCCTATCTTAAGACTCCTTTCCTTTTGAACTATACTTATCCGATGAAAAAAATAGAGCCTTCGGTGAATTTTGGAGTAACTTATAATCAATGGCTTAGTTTTGAAGATGATGACATTGTTCCAGATCATTTATCTGGAGATGCAATCCAAAAGAAAAGGAGTCAACTGGGAATAGCCATGGGCTTTGGGATCTCACATATTTTAATCAAAAATATTGATTGTTTTATCCAAGTGAAATATGAAAGGTATTATGGTAAACATTTGAATAAATGGTCGAAACCAGGGTTAACTGTACAAGATTTTGTAAAATCTAAAACAAATTTCATGAGTTGTTCTCTTGGTGTTAAATTTTGATTATTACAAATTCCATGAAAAGGATTATTTGTGCTAGATGAGTAGTATTCTGAATACAATAACTGTAGATAGACATACAATCAAATAAACATTAAGATTTGTACTTTCGGTTAACTTAACCTTTGACAATTCTCAATTACTTTACTACAAGTGAATATGAAAATCAAAAAGATATTAGGTAAGATTCACTTGTACGTGGGGCTTGTTGTAGGCTTACTATTTGTCGTCATTGCTTTATCAGGAGCTATTTATACTTGGGCACCCGAGATCAGCAGGTTTATTTACGATCAAAAGGTAGCGCCAAGCGACCAGCCTTTTATTTCGGTTGCGACCATCAAAGCTACTATAGAACGCGAGTTTCCTAAAGGTGATTTCAGAACTGCTTTTTACCGAGACAAATCCAGTACGGTTCAAGTGCTGCTGTATGGACAAGGTACGTACTACAATGCTGAAATAAACCCCTATACAGGTGAATGGGTTCATTTGCAGGATATGAATAAAGGTTGGTTGAATTACCTACGGTCATTGCACAGAAACTTGTTGTTAGGAGATATTGGGAGAGAGATTGTGCATTGGGTTACCCTGCTGACTTTGGTGATGATGATCACCGGAATAGTACTTTGGTGGCCAGTCAATAAAGCCTCAAGGAAGCAACGGTTTACCATACAAAAGACTTCTTCTGGTAGAAAGTTGAATTACGATTTACATAGTGTAACAGGGTTTTATGTTACTTGGATTTCTGTTTTCAGTGTGGTCACCGGGTTGTTTTGGGGGTTCAAAGCCGTACAAAATGCCTTAAAGGTAATGACAGGTGAAAACGAATTGGTTTATGACATGCCATTGTCAGATGAAACTGGTTTTTCAGAAAGTATTAGCTTAACTAAGATGCCATTCACTAG
>CAXBNB010000560.1:0-3561 GCA_963976505.1 uncultured Reichenbachiellaceae bacterium | reverse complement strand
AGAAGGAATCGAAATGGCTTCTGGTTTAAAGGAGGTACTGGCATTGATCAATTCCAATGACACTCCTGCAACTTTGGATTTTGAAACGGACAAAAATATTGTATCGCCGATAACTGATGCAGAATTTAAGTCTGTAGTAGAGAAGGCCATCGATCATTGCAAGAAAGGAGATACTTTTCAAATGGTGCTTTCACGAGGATTTTCCACCAAATTTAAAGGAGATGATTTTCAGGTTTATAGAGCATTAAGAAGTATCAACCCTTCACCATATTTGTTCTATTTCGATTATGGTAATTACACGATTTTTGGATCTTCACCCGAAGCGCAACTTGTGGTACAGGACAACAAAGCATCAATATTTCCAATAGCCGGAACATACAGGAGGACAGGGGATGATCAGCGCGATTATGAGTTGGCACTTCAGCTTTCGAATGATGAAAAGGAAACTTCTGAACACGTTATGTTGGTAGATTTAGCTCGAAACGATTTGAGTAAATCTGGTGAAGGAGTTGTGGTGGAGAAGTTCAAGGAAGTACAATATTTTTCACATGTAATACACTTGGTATCTAAAGTGTCAGCCCAGCTCAATAAAGGAATACTGGATGTTGCAGCGGATACTTTTCCTGCTGGGACTTTGTCTGGAGCCCCAAAGCACAGAGCCATGCAGTTGATCGATAGTTATGAGAAAACCACAAGGGGGTATTATGGTGGTATGATTGGGTTTATGGATTTCTCAGGTAATTTTAACCATGCGATTATCATCCGATCTTTGTTGAGTCAGAACAACACCTTGTTTTTTCAGGCAGGTGCTGGAGTTGTGGCTAAGTCTGTGCCTGATAGTGAAGTGCAGGAAGTTTACAATAAGGTAGGGGCATTGGTGAAGGCCATCGAGTTAGCAGAGAATATTGGGTAGTTTACATCAGAGATAAAGAATTAAGATAAAAGAAAATGAAAATATTGGTTTTAGATAATTACGATTCTTTCACCTACAATTTGGTGCATATCCTTAAAGAATTAGGGTATGGAGAAAATCTTGATGTGATTCGAAACGATCAAATGACACTGATAAAGGTGGAGAAATATGATAAAATTCTACTTTCTCCAGGACCGGGAGTACCTGTAGATGCTGGCATCATGATGGACTTGATCAAAAAGTATGCGCCAACAAAATCAATTTTAGGTGTGTGCCTAGGTCATCAGGCGATTGGTGAAGTATTTGGTTCTTCAATATACAACATGGATGATGTGTTGCACGGTGTGACTACAGATGTATTGGTACAGGAAAATGATGGTTTCTTTAACAATATCCCAGAGACCTTTAAGGTGTGTCGTTATCATTCTTGGGCTATCAAGCCCGGTACATTAGGGTCTAATTTGAAAGTAACCGCACTAGATCCAAAAGGAGAAATTATGGCCATCTCTCACAAAGAATACAATGTCAAAGGAGTTCAGTTTCACCCTGAATCAATCCTGACCGAGCATGGCAAGCTTATGATGGAAAATTGGGTAAAGTCTTAAAGTTAGAACTTGAGTAGTAGTATTGTATTGCCACGAGGCTTTAGCCCGTGGCATAAAAAAGGACTTAGCAAATAGCAAGGTTGTTTTTAAGGAGAAAATTGAATTGCTGATTGATTTGTGCTTATAAGCATTATGGCTAAAACCTGATGTAAGTGGAGAAATAAACCACGGGCTAAAGCACCGTAGTAATTGTATAGATTAAATTTGGAATCTGTGTCAATTATTGTCATGTATTCCAAGTAAAAGCATTGACTTGCCACGTGGCTTTAGCCCGTGGCATAATAATCAAAAGTAAAATAGGCTTTAGCCAAAAACTTGATCAAATGGCTTATTTAAAGATTTGGATTCATGTGGTTTGGACTACAAAAAACAGAGAGCCAATGTTGACAAAGGACATTAGAAAGAAGGTATTTAATCATATAAGAGAAAATGCCAAAGAGAAAGGTGTTTATGTCGATTTTATCAATGGATATGTTGACCATGTTCATGCTTTGATTTCTTTGAAAGCAGATCAGACCATTGCTAAAATCATGCAGTTGATCAAAGGAGAATCATCTTATTGGATAAATAAGCAAAATTTTATTGAAGGGAAGTTTGGTTGGCAGGATGAATACTTTGCCATTTCTGTAAGTGAGTCTCATGTTGATCTAGTTAGAAACTATATTAAAAAACAAGAAACTCATCATGGTAAAGTCACTTTTAAAGAGGAATATAATTCAATGATTGATAAATTTGGCTTTGAAAAGTTTTCAGACTAAAATCTGATTTGAGTGTTGAAATAAACCACGGGCTAAAGCACCGTGGTAACTGTATAAATTAATTTGGAAGTAGTGTCAATTATAAACAAGGCTTCTAAGAAAGAGAATTGTCTTACCACGTGGCTTTAGCCCGTGGCACTAAAAACAAAAAGGCTTTAGCCCGTGGAATTAAAAGCATTAATAAAAGAATGAAAAACATCTTAAACAAACTTTTAGAGAACCAGACCTTAAACAGGCAAGAAGCACGAGAAGCATTAACAGAACTTGCAAGTGGTGTGTATAATAATAGCTTGATTTCTTGTTTCCTTACGGTGTTTATGATGAGATCTATACGCCCAGAAGAATTGGGAGGATTTAAGGATGCGATGCTCGATCTTTGCGTACCTGTCGATTTGGAAGGCTATGACGCCATGGACATGTGCGGAACGGGTGGAGACGGAAAGGATACATTTAATATTTCGACTTTGGCTTCTTTCGTAGTAGCTGGAGCTGGACAAAACATAGCCAAACATGGCAACAATGGAGTGTCTTCTTCTTGTGGTTCATCAAACCTGCTCAATCATTTTGGTTATGAGTTTACCGATGATGTAGATCGTTTGAGAAAGGAAATCGACGAAGCAGGCATTTGTTTCCTTCATGCGCCATTGTTTCATCCTGCTATGAAGCACGTTGGTCCTGCCAGAAAGGAATTGGGGATGAAGACATTTTTCAACATGCTCGGGCCTTTGGTCAATCCTAGTCGCCCAAAGAAGCAATTGGCGGGTGTATATAATTTGGAAGTACAAGGACTGTATCAGGCGATATTGAAAGAAGATAACATTGATTTTGCAGTGGTACATGCTGTTGATGGTTACGATGAAATTTCATTGACAGGTGATTTTATGGTAGCCGATAAAAACGGTATCAACCTATTCAAACCTGAAGATTTAGGCTTGAAGCAATTGTCACCAGAATCGTTGTATGCAGGGGGTACTATCGAAGAGTCAGCTAAGATTTTCCTCAATGTGTTGAAGAATGAAGCAACTACTGCTCAGATAGACGTAACCATTGCCAATGCAGGACTGGGTTTGTTTTGTGCATCAAAGCCCAACAGCATTGAAGAAGGAGTGGAGATGGCAAGGGAATCATTGGTCTCAGGGAAAGCATTAAATGCGTTTAATAAGTTTTTAGGAAAATAAGATATTATAAACCTATAAGAATTATAAATCCTTATAGGTTTTGGAAATAAGAGAAATGGATATACTGGAAAAGATAGTTTTAGAGAAGAAAAAGGAAGTAGCTGCCC
>CAXBNB010000559.1:0-3564 GCA_963976505.1 uncultured Reichenbachiellaceae bacterium | reverse complement strand
GGTGATGTGATGTTTCCTCCTTCTATTTTCAGGTTCTTTACATCATCAAAAACATACGCTGGTCGGAAGTCTTCTTCCCTTACTGTAAGCTTTACATTTTTCAATTCCAATCCATCGACATGGCGTACATAAAAACCCCATGAAGGAAGCTCTCCAAACATGCTAAATTCCGGATATTTCTCTTCAGCTTCAGGTACGGAATTCAAACGCCACAACGGAATGTGTGCATATCCCCGATTTGCCCTACCAGGATAAGAAATTTCAACATTCTCTATTGTAACATTTTCCACATTATGGCCGGGAAGGCCTGAGATAGACGATGGGAAAGGGTTATGAAAAAATGGCAATTCTGGACCTCTTATTTTGTAATTGACATCTGGTGCTCCAAATGGAATTACTACCTTGACATTGCTTATTTTGATTTTCCTTACAGCGCCAATTGCTCCATCTATATTTCTATGTCCCAACTTGATAAAAATAGCATTTCCAGTATTGGTAGCTGTAATGTTGTTGGCAGTTACATTTTCGATAGTTCCCCCGTCTACTGCCTCAAAAGCCAAAGCAGACCTGAAAGTATCATAAACCTTGATATTCTCAATGGTTACATTTTTAAAGCCTCCATGTGATGCTGTTCCAAACTTGATGGCACTGGCACTTGACCTTACCACGTTATTGGCAATATAAATCTGATCGCAAAATGAATTGGGATCATCTGATTTCAGACAAATACCATCATCAGCAGCATTCACATTGCAATTGGTAATCCGTACGTTTTTACAATCACCAATATCGATCCCATCATTGTTCCAATAGGCATCACTATATACGGTAACATGATCAATTTCGAGTTGGTCACATTTATTAAAACGTAGCACCCAATCCGTAGCATCAACTGCAGTAATCCCTGTGATCTTTACATTTTTACATTCGTTGATTTTCAACAAATTTGGTCTTCCTCCGGGCCGCATCCTACGGTAATTGTAGTTCTTTTGAACCATTACTCCACTGTGGTGTAAGCTGTCAATAGCCAACGCCAGCTCCTGGCCTTGTCCATCAATTGTACCTTCTCCTGACACCACAATCTTTTCCTGGCCTCTGGCAATAATCAATGCATTGTCACCTTGAACTCTGTAATAATCGTAGATATTGGTACTCCCTAAAAGTATGGCACCTTTGAGCAAGTGCAACTCTACATTGCTTTTAAGTTCTAGTGTGGCTGTATAAAATACACCTACTGGAACAATTACTTTACCTCCACCAGCATTAAATGCCTGATCTATAGCAGATTGTATGGCTTTAGAATTTAAGGTGACGCCATCCGGTTTTGCTCCGAAATCTGTAATGACGTAATCTTTGGCTTGTATATTGGCCACACAAGCACAAACAATTATTCCAGCCAAAATGCTTCTAATATTATTCATGTGTTTTTTAGTCTCGTTCATTATGATCATTGTTTATGGCTAATTGTATTTGTCACATTATTTAATTTCTCGTTATGGATCCAGCCTCACCATAGAGGTAAAGCTTACTATATAAACCTATCGGGTTATCGGGGATTTCGCCCACTATTACCCGAGCATCCGGATGGGCATTTCTTATCAATGCACTCATTACAAATTTTGAATGGGCACTAGAGAAAAAAGAATTTTCTTTTTTCCAATTGATACCATTGTCATTCGAATCCCACCATCCAATCTCTTCTAAACTTCCATTGCGAAGTGAAAAGAGAAATTGAATTTTCTCCTTACCCTCAAGTACAAAATCACCGTCATTAAATTTATATCCTGACTCCTTGATTTTTGAAGTTTGCCAAGCTTTGCCATTCCATCTGTGGTATAATAGAAAGGGTTCTTTTGATGAGTGTCTGAAATATGCATATATAATCCCTTCAGTATCTGCTCCGGAGGTTCCTAAACGTGTCCCTTTCCCCTCTGAATCAAAGATAAGGGCAGATAAATCCGCCGATTCTTTGGTCAAAGGCATGTTTAATTTCTCTCCTTTGGCATTTTCCCAGGAATCATCAGCAGTGTTCATTTTCATTGCATAGGAATTTACCCGAAGGGAAGAATGGTCAGGGTTGGCACAAGGGTGATAATTGAATGCCACTACCACGGTATCAACAGGTCCCTCTTGAAACCACGCATACCACGCATCATAAACCGAGGAATTACCGGATTGCTTTTTATGTTTGATTATGGATACAGGACTGTCAAAAGTTCTGCCGTTATCCGTAGATTTTTGATATACCCAATCGCTTCGGTGAGATCCATGACGATAAAACAAATAGATATTTCCATTGGACATTTTCATCAATTGGCTATAAGTGCCAAATGGAGAAATATTATCCAATATCTCCCAAGAAGATATATCACCAGGATTTTTAGAAACAACATGAGTTTGTTTTCCACTTCCGATAAATCCCAGAGGGTTTGACCCCAAAAAGAAATGTCCTCCATGTCCTCCAAAAAATATGTGTATATAACCCTGATTATCAACAATCATAGCTGGCCGTCCATGGTTGTCTATGACATCAGGGTCAGTAGGAGTTATGAAATTTCCTAAGGCACTTGTGCCTGCCTGAATTGGCCCTACCCACTCTTTGGTTCTATGGTTGTAGGAACAAACATAAGGGTCTTCATGAGATCCTTGATAGGACATATAGGTTACCCCTTGGTAATATTCCCCGGCCGGATGTTGCAAAGTACTCAACGGTTTGCCAAACCCATTTTCTGCAAAATAATTGACAGTACCTTTCTTTAAATCGTCTGAAAGGCTACCATTATTTTCAACAGTATTGAATTCCTGTGTCAAACTCCATTTAACTATTATAATAGCAGAAAAACCGATAATAACCAGCAATAAAATCCGGTAGGCCGGATGTTTAAATTTTACAAAAATTCCCCTAAACATATACCTATATATTTAACACGTCTATCATCAATAGGCATTTGTTTCTGCCATTTTCCAGGTCTGAACTTTTTTAGCCATGATATCTTCACTCTCACTGAAAAGCCTCACCTGCTGACTTTGAGCTAATTCGGGATAAACCATCTGTGTGACACAAAGTCTTCCATTAGCAAAAACCTCCACAATTGATCTGTCAATAAACACATCAAGTTTTAATGTTTCTCCTTTTTTCAATTCAAAAGGAGCCCTTTGTTCAGAAACTACATCTCCAAACCCTGCCAGTTGAGGTTTCCCCATACAAGTGGTCGGCATTTTGACAGGATCTTTTACCGAAGATTTTACGAAATCCACAACCAATTCTTTGGTAGCGGGATCATATTTTATCACTGTTTCTTCCCTCCCATCAGGAGAGCAAAATACTTTCAGACCATAAGGCAACTTATATGCTTTTTCAAAATCAACTTTGATTTCTAGAGCTGTTCCGTTCCCCTTTAGTACTTTTTCAGTACCTGATTTAACAGCAACATTCTCTTCATACGTTTCTGACAACCTGATCTTTTCAACTTCCTCTGGTAGATTGATTTGTAGTTCTCCATTTTTGGCAAGAGTCAATACACGGGGTAAACTCATGATGCCAGACCAGCCATATTTTTTTAA
>CAXBNB010000558.1:0-3573 GCA_963976505.1 uncultured Reichenbachiellaceae bacterium | reverse complement strand
AAGTGACATTGGCTATTTATAAAGAAAGAGTGAAATTATACATACAGGTCCAAAGCAATCAGGAGATCATGATGAGTACTTTGATGAAAAGTCAGGAGGATGAAAGAAAAAGATTTGCTCAAGATTTACATGATGGGTTTGGCCAATTGATTTCCTCTTTTAACTTAAACCTATCTAGTTTAGAAACAATTAAAAAAAGTGATTCTGGTAAGAGATTGAACATTTTCCAATCGTGTACTTCAATTCTTGATGACATGTATATAGAGCTCAAAAACATCAATCTAATGCCACAAACTTTAATAATGGAAGGGTTAGGTGCTGCTTTAAAAGAATTTGCCTGCAGAATCAATCAAAGTGATAAAATCAAGGTTGAAATTTTACTTTATGACATGGATGACCGGCTGTCCCAGATACAAGAAATTTCTCTCTATAGAATCTCGCAAGAATGGATCAATAACATTATAAAGTATTCAAACGCCACTCATATATCGCTACAACTAACCAAAGACACACAAGAAGTCACACTTCTTATTGAAGATAATGGCAAAGGGTTTAACAAAAACAAGCTAGAATCAAATCCTGGGAATGGCTGGAAAAACATTCATTCAAGAGCCAACCTAATCAAGGGAGAGTTAGAGGTTGACACTAACCCTGATACTATTGGTACTACTTTCATACTAAATTCTCCCCTTCAATTGAAAGTTAAAAATAATTCCATGAAACCCATTCTTGTTCACTAAATATTACATGTCAACACCCTAGTATAACAACAGTAAGGGTTACATACTTTAAAAAAAAGAATTCTCAAAGCATTGGTAATTCCAATTTTCAGCTATACTTATTTTTAAAGAAAGTTACCTACCTGATTCTTTCCATATTGATTGCTGCCAACTAAAAGAATCGAACTTCAATATATGTATTACAAGTTGATATAAAAGCTGAAATAGTGTAGCTTTGATTGGGTCAAAAGTTATACACGCAAAGAATTTGTATTATAAATACTTGCAAAGGCAAGCGGTTGAAAACATCAACAGTAATGAGTTATTAAAATGTCAAGGATTAGCCTCTTCACAGTACTTTTTTTTACTATTTGTCACGTCCTTATGGGTGATGATCAGGAGGATTTCAAACTAAAAATTCAACCTATATTACAAGAGAATTGTCAGGAATGTCATAGGACAGGCGATCCCAAGGGTGGTGTCAATTTGGAACTTTTCGAAAGTGTGGATCAAATAGTTCAAAGAGGACAACTCTGGTTGAAAATAATACACCAAATCAAAACCCGGCAGATGCCACCGGATACCAAAGACCCTCTCACCGAAGATGAATATCAAACTTTAGTGCAGGGCATTGACAAAATTCTCTTAAACTCCCTAAAATCTAATAATCCAAACCGCATTGTTGTACGTCGTTTAAGTCACGCAGAGTATCAATATAGCATCGAAGACCTTTTTTCAGTTTCCTTTGATGCCAAGTCTCACTTTCCATCAGATGGCTCAGGAGGTGGAGGTTTTGACAATCAGGCAAGGGCTTTGTACATGACTCCTTTAAAGCTTGAAAGGTATTATGAAGCAGCCGATGCAATTGTAAACCAGCTTTACAACGACCAAATTTTATGGCATAAAGTAGTTCCATTTGATTATAAGGTGACCTGGTGGCAAAAAATTGTTAACTGGTGCAAATCATTGGTTTTTGATAATTACAAAGCAGTTAACCCACCCGAAAGAGCGGCAACAAAGATTATCGTTCCTATAGCATCAAAAGCGTACCGTCGTTTTTTAAAGAAAGAAGAAGAATCGAAATTAATTCAATTGTTTGCTGCGGTATATGAAAAAAACCAAAACAAACCCAACCCCGAACGTTTCAAAGAAAGCATCGCTCAGGTTTTAAAAGCCATTATTATATCTCCCAATTTTCTTTACAGAGTAGAAGAAGAAAATGACATTGCCAGACCCTATTTGGTTAGTGATTTTGAAATGGCTTCCAGGCTGTCTTATTTCTTATGGTCAAGCATTCCCGATGAAGAATTATTGCAATTGGCATATCAGGAAAAACTTCAGGACACCCTGGTTTTGGAGCAGCAAGTCAAAAGAATGTTGCAAGACCCAAAAGCCAAACGCTTTTCAGATGCATTTTCTGGTCAATGGTTTGGCGTCAACAAGTTGATCGAACCCAAACCGTTAGCCGATACAGACAAGTATCCCGAATTCACCACTACTTTGAGGAATTCGATGTACAATGAAACGATGGCGTACTTCTACCATGTCCTCACACAAAGCCAAAACTTTATGGAGCTCATCAACAGCAACTATACCTTTTTGAACGAGCAATTGGCTGAATTTTATGGAGTACCTTTAGTATCTGGTGACACCATGAGGAAAGTGGTTTTGGAAAACCGAAACAGAGGAGGCCTATTGGGAATGGGCAGTATATTGACGGCCAGCTCTCTGCCGACCAGAACCAGCCCCGTACTGAGAGGAAAATGGATTTTGGAAGAAATATTGGGTACGCCACCACCTCCACAGAAGATGAAGCCGCACATGAAGATGTTGGCTTAAGAAAACTATTGGAAATCCACCGATCAAAACCAGACTGCCAATCATGCCATGAGAAAATGGACCCTCTAGGATTGGGGCTTGAAAATTTTGATGCCATAGGCAGGTGGCGAGAATCGTATGGCAATGTTGACATTGATCCATCAGGTGTGATGGCCACTGGAGAATCTTTCAACAATCCGGCAGAACTCAAAGCCATGCTTAGTGACAGAAAAGAACTTTTTGCAAGGAATCTATCTTCCAAAATGCTGTCGTTTGCTCTAGGAAGGTCGGTATTGTTCAGTGATGAGTCAGCTTTAAGAGAACTCGAATCCTCTTTGCTCGAAAATGACTTCAACAGCGAGAATTTTCTGGTAACTCTGACAAAAAGTTACCCCTTTCGATATAAAATCAATGACTCACGTAAAAAGAGTAATGAAATATGAAAAAGAAATGGCAAATATCCAGACGAAAGATGCTCAAAGGAATGGGTGCCTGTATTGCCCTTCCTTACTTAGAGGCCATGGCTATTCCACGCATACCTTTGGGTCAAAGTGATAGTTTCCCTGTAAGATCTGCCTTTTTATTTATGCCAAATGGAGTACACCCAGACAAATGGACTCCTGAAAAATTTGGAACTGACTTCACCCTCTCTCCTATCCTCCAACCTTTACAGGCTTTTCAACAAGAGCTATTGATTCTTGGAGAATTAATGAATAAAAATTCAACTATAGAAGGAGTGGACGGTCATTATGCGCGTACCGCCAACATACTCACCTCTATGCCTATAGAAAAAACGATTGGCGATAACATACACAGTGGTGGCGTCTCTATCGATCAGGTTATTGCCAGTAAAATTGGGCATAACACCCTTTTTCCTTCGTTGGAATATGGATTGGACAGAATCAGAACTGGAGTGGATACAAATGTTGGTTATACTCAATTGTATGCGTCGAGTATTGCGTGGAAAACACCCACACAGCCATTATCGAAAGAGATAGACCCTAGACTGGCATTTGAACGATTGTTCAAAAACTAT
>CAXBNB010000557.1:0-3575 GCA_963976505.1 uncultured Reichenbachiellaceae bacterium | reverse complement strand
AATGGGAAGGATATTGGATTATCGAGCCAAGTTTTATAGGAAATTTAATGACAAATGGGATGCTAAGTCATTAAAAGTGGAAAGTGCAATTACTGAATACGGATACAATGTTATGTTGCTAGTGCCTTTGGAGGAAGTAGAAAAGATGGGTATAGATGTTTCACGTAGTTTTTCCTTCGGGATCTTCAGAGCAGACTTTAGAAAAGTAGAAAATAAAATAGAAGAAAACTGGGTGAGTTGGGTTGACCCTCAATCAGAAAATCCAGATTTTCATTCACCAAAAGCATTTGGACTTATGAATTTATCAAGATAATTATTCGTAATTTTCGATATAAGTTTAAACCACTTTCTTTGATAGTGGTTTTTTTTATTTCCATTTAGGAAAAAACATATCCTATTTCGTCACCTCTCAACAATGCTCATGTGTAGTCAGTTAAATCATTTAAAATAGGACAATTAGCCAAGGCAAGGGGAAGTATAGAGTTTGAATTGATATATCACATTAAACATTTAATAATGAACAAAAACTTTCTATTAATACCCATCGTACTTCTACTCTTGTTTAGCTGTAGCCCTAAAACGGAATGGGACTTCAGTACGAACTATTTTCAAGTTCAAATAAACAATAAAGGGTTTATTACGAGTATGAAGAATACCACGGTTTCACCAAACCGGGAGTTTAGTCCTGAATATAAGCCATCACCGTTGATGCGGCTCTACGATGGCAAGAAGAAAGCTTATTATGAGCCTGAACAAGCAGCGTACAATGAGTCAGAGCAGTTAATGACTTTGAATTATCCAAATGGTTCAGTAGCAGAAATTAGTTTGATACCTAAGGAAAAATATTTTAAGTTGACACTAGAATCCCTATCCCCCCGCAATGGCGTTGACGGTATTGAATGGGGAGCGTATCACACAAACATTAACAATCTATTCGGTGAAATAATAGGAGTGGCCCGAGATACCAGTGAGTTGGTGAATTACGCCATTGGTATGCTTGCCCTTAATGACAATACGCTAAGTGGTAATGCTGAAACCATTGCTGATGCAGCTCCTTTTCAATACGTCATTCATAGCCCAGATGCCAAACGATTTCCCTTGCCCAGCCATTTGCATGAAGGACAAGTTTTTACACTTGGTGGTGACGGGATCAGCGATGTGGCTTTTTATGCTCATAAAGAACCCTATTATAGAATCGTCTATGGAAATGGTGCCATAGTAAATGAAAAGGGCAACATTTCAATCAGTTATCATTCAAGAGACCGATTATTTAAAAGAGAAGTTTATTACTCGCTTATACCCAATATGGCTGCCAATACCCCGAATCACTTGGAAGTTCAGCCATTGCCCGGAATAGATTTCATCGGTTCTTCGGTTGCATTATGGGGTAGTCCCGACCGAACGGCATTGATGGATGTAATTCAAGACGTTGTGTTGTCTGAAGGACTGCCATATCCAACAATCGATGGAAAATGGGTGAAAGATCCTACTGCTTTTATTCCTGATGCGATCACTAGTGGAGGGTTGTACGATAGTATCATATCCTACACAGCTAGATTGGGTTTTAAGACCATCAGCTTATATGACCAAGGGTTTATAAGGCCAGATCGTGGGAATCGAGGTTATATTGATGGGAGAAATTTTGAGAATAAGCCTATTAAACTCACGGCAGGAAACAAATCTCACAAAGAATTTTCCGAAATGGCAGTAAAGTATGGAATTACCATTGGACGAACTCCAATAACGACTGCTTTGGCTCCTGGAACCAAAGATGCCAGCCCTGTTCCCAGTGATAGCTTATGTTACCAACAAAAACGTATTTTGGTAAAAAGCATCAGTCCATCTGACACCATTATCCTAGTGGATGATCCAACACACTTAGAAGAGGTAGCGAGTTGGGAAGGACACGCAGAAAATTTGAATATGATAAAAATAGGCAAAGAGCTTATTTATTACCTTGGAGTTTCAGAAACGGAACCCTACAGGCTTTTAAATGTAAAACGTGGATACTGGGATACTACTCCCAAAAGCCATCAAGCAAGTGATACCATTTACAAACTACAAGTAACATTAAACTATGGGTATGACGGCTTGATACCTAATATGGAACTTCAAGATGAAATCGCCAAATACTATGCTGATGTCTGTTTTATCAACGGATTAGGATATTATGATTTCGATGGGCAGGAGTTTTTGTTCAACAATGGACATGGTTATTATTCTGCCAAAAGGTTTTTTAGAACAATGTTTGAAAGAGCAGAAACCTTGGGTATTCCTCCCATTCGTTTTACGGGAGCTACCCTGTCTGAAGGTTCTTGGCACTATCAAAGCATTTGGAATGTGGGTGGAGGTAAAAACTTATACGATGTTGAAACAAGGGAATGGGGCAGTACTACCAGTCAAGGCAAAGACCTTCGAGACGTGACATATGCTAACTTTTTCCCAGTAGGCATGGGGATGAATTTTGCCATAAACGCCAACTCAACCGTTGAGCAATACGAACACATACAAGCCATGTCTGTAGGTGTAGGCACAACATACAGCATGAAACTAAACCAGAAAGATGTGGAGAGTTGTCCTCAGAAGGATGCTATTTTTAAAACCATTCGAACTTGGGAAGATGCCAGGGCAGCCAATGCTTTTCCACGACATGTAAAAAAACTTTTAGCAGATGCGTCTAAAAGCTGGGTCTTGGAAAATGGAGATGATGAGGGTAGTTGGAAGCTTTTTGAAAAGGTCAATGGAGAGAAAAAAACGAATCCTATCATCTTGACTAGAGATAAGGGGTAGAATCAAATAATTGCTACGAGCCAACAAAACTTTGTGATATTCCACATCTTATTAATGCATTATTCAATTTCAGGTAATAAAAAAAACAAAAGTATATGTTAGTCAAATTGAATCTCGGGTTGAGAGTATCTGGTTTACGGAGAAATAAGAACAATTTTCTATTGTTTCTGATAATTTTCATACTTGTATTTACTAGTTGTGAAAACAAAACTGTTTTTGTGATTGAAAATGATGCCATTTCTAGAACAGTGAAAATTGAAGATGGCAAATTGTTTACTGCTGAAATAAATAACAAAAGGGCAGGCAAGTCTCTTCTGCCATTGGATGCTCAAGAATTTCAACTGCGTATTTCGGAAGGGACACACATAGAAGGAAGTGACAAAGTACTTTCATCAGAGGACTTCACCTTTGTAAAGGTTTTGAGGGATGATAAAACTACCATTGGTTTCCTTCTTGAAAACAAAGCGAACCAGCTCGAAGTAGAAGTATATTATGAATTGGGTAAAGGAGATTTTTATATCAACAAATATTTAAAAATAGCATCAGGAGAACCCGTGACCCTTGAACGTATTGACGTGGAAACCATCTCTTTGGAAGACATTTACCAACCCTATACCATCAAACAGATCACAGCACAAGGTTCGGCAAAATGGCGTCCTGGATTAGGGCAGCCTCTTTATACTGCTACAACAGGATCTTTTTTAGGGATTGAATTTCCAGCGTCATACAATTTTGTGGAAAATGGAAAAGGTTACTGTGGTTATTTGTGGGGAAAGCAAATAGAG
>CAXBNB010000556.1:0-3578 GCA_963976505.1 uncultured Reichenbachiellaceae bacterium | reverse complement strand
TGTGGCTAATGTTTGATGGGATCTGGGTCGCTATTGAATCGTTGCTCACAAATGAAGCCGTTTTTATCCCAGCTCCTTCTATATAGTCAAAGAAATGGGGATAAGTAGCATAATCATTTTGAGTAAACGTCGGCTGATCAACCAAGTGTTTGGCCGGCCATACACCAGTAAGTATAGACGACCATGTGGTAGAATTATAGCTTGGTGCCAATGTAAGACCTGCATAGGTATCAACAAATCTATATTAGGAGTATGTGCTACATCCCAAGCCTGTGGGTAAATACCATCCAGACTTATAATTAAAAACTTAGGGGTGCTTTGTGAAAATACATTCCCAACTACGAAGATAAGGCACGATATTGTGAGTAAAATTTTAAATTTCATATCTCAAATATTTTATTTGTAAAAAGTGACTTTGTAGCTACCGGGCTTACCGAGAGCAAAATTGATAGACCTTGTTTCTCCATTTAAAGAAACAGATGTATTAGAAGGACGGACAGGAAAATCAACTTTCCAAACTTCTCCTTCTGCAAGATCGTCAACAAAAATGCCTTTAAACCCATCGGCTCTATCCGTAACAAAATCTATGGCATCAGCAGGTATCACCTCTGCGTTTTCATCGTACGCTGTAAATACAATCTGATTTGGAGAATCTCCCACACGTTCTATCACAGGAACCCCACTTTGAAAACCACTGAATCCAATTATATCAAAATCTTTCACTTCCAATATCAAAGCATCATCCAGTATGGCTGAACCAGATACATTGGTCACTTTAATGTTGAAATGGTAATTATCTGCAGCAATATTATTGCCTTCTCTTACGATAAGTTTTCCTGTGAATTCTCCTACACTGACAGCTGGCAGGTTGGCAATTTTTGTTTTCAGTGCCAACGCTTCAGCGGACTCTTCTCCAGTGATCTTCTGAATGTAAATCGGAACTTCGATCAATTCAAATAGTGCATCTGTAGAAGATCCGTTTTCAGCTGTTACACTTTCTATCTCAAATTTAATTGGTAGGGAAGATTTGGAAGTCAAGAACACTCCCATCTCATCTCCCAAACTTGTAACTATGGTCTGTTTCTTATCTTCGTATTTGATATCTACAGACAATGTACCTTGTGTATCTGATTCCTCACAACCCCATATACCAATGGTACAAAAGGCTATTAAAGTAGCACTGGAGCACTATACACTACACTGCTAGGGCCAAAACCAGGAATACCGCCTCTAGGGCTGGTGGCAAAAAATATACTCACTGTTTCTCCGTTGGCGTTGACAGTCTCTACTTTTCCATTTTCTGGAATATCAGCTCGCATCACTTCTTCCGAAATCATGTACTTTTTCAACAACAGACCCAATGTATCCTTTACCGAAGAAGGCAGTTCTTCCAATGATTTTGGTACTGGATCCAATTTAAGGTTATCAATGAACAGTTTGAATGCACCATTTTGCGGAGCAAAAAAAGTACTGTTCTCAGCGTTCACCATATCTTTCAAATTATTCTCGTCTATAACCCAAAGTAGGGTGTCAAAATACCTCTGTTTCTCTACCAAAAAATCGTAGGTGGAAACATTCAATTTGCCTTCTGATAGCCCACCATCGAAGTAGTAATCTTCCTGACAGCTCATTAAGCTACTTGCCAGAAGTACTAGGGCTATTGCTATTATATTTAAGTTCTTTTTCATATTGATTTCTCTCTTAAATTATTAGATTATTACTCCCAAAATGAATTTTGAGTCATGGACGGGTTACTGAGAAAAGCCTCGTCTGCCACAGGCCAAAAAGCTCCTCCATTTTTTTCATCATTTTCTGAAACGAACCCAGTAAACTGATGGATAATTCCATTCCTCATTAGGTCATAAAAACGATGAGATTCACCGGTCAATTCTCTTCTTCGCTCTTGAAGTATTTCAGCAATTAATTGATCTTGGTTGGTGTTAGTATAATCATCCAAACCAGCCCTTTCTCTTACCATGTTCATACGTGCCAAAGCGTCTGCAGTATCACCGATTCGTGCCGAAGCTTCTGCCCTTAACAATAGGATACCCCCCAATCTAAACAGCATGATATTGTGATCGTATTGTGCTGTAAAATTTGGCGCCTTTTGATATTTAGCAAACATGACCCTGTTCTCATCATTGGCCAGTGGGTTCGCATTGATTTCATAATTGGGCTGAGGTCCAATGCTCATAAAAAATTGTGGTATTCTCTTGTCACTTAAGTCTGTGTACATTTCCAGAATTTTAGTTTTTGGTATCCCAAAAGAACCGTTCTCCCTTGTAGTAAATGGTTGAATGAAAAACCAGTTTACAGCCGAGCCATAGTAACCTAAACTCTCTCCACTTTCAAATGAGTAAAATATTTCGAAGATGCCTTCATCACTACACCCCTCATCAAACAACTCACGGAATTCTTCTGTCTCCATCAACCTATACACATTGCTCTTTTCGATGACATCAATGGCATCAACAGCTTTGGCATATTCTCCTTGCCACATGTACACATGAGCCAACACCGCATTGGCTGCTCCACTGGTTCCAGTGGTTTTAGATTTACATCTATCAGGTACTCCATCCACCAAATATTCTTCAGGAAGATCTGCGGCTGCCAACCTCAAGTCATCAGCGGCCTGCTCTAAGATGATGTTCATATCGGTTCTGCCCAATGGTTCGATATTCTCTGACACGAGATTCAGTGGAACATCGCCCCAGATCCTTACCATATAAAAATAAACGAACCCTCTAACAAAATGAGCCTGGGCAACCGCCAGCTTTTTCTGTTCTTCGGTAATGTTGTTCACAATATTTGGTACATTTTCCATTACAAGGTTGCACTCTTCTATTACTCTATAAAACAGCCTCCAATTGTGCATGTCTCTCAGCGTAGGGAAAGCCCTAAGGTTGTTGGCGATTAGATTTTTCCAATCAGAATCATTGTCAGCTGGGTTTACCCAATCACCGCTTCTAGAATCTCCATAAATCATATAATCTCCCCAAGAACTACCTCTTGCAGACGTAGGTACGTCAGATTTAGTAAGCCCTTCAAGGGAACTTCTAAGTATAGAATATATACTGGTTACTGCCAGTTGTGCATCGTTGTTGTTTCTCCAGAATTGCTTCTGAGTCACAGAAAATTGATATTTTGATATTTAAACTTTTCATAAAATTATATTTTATAAGCCTACAATTATTCCAAACAATGCGTAGCGAGGTTTAGGATAACCTCCTGAATTGTCATATCCAGAAAGCGAAACCGCCTCAGCATCCGGGCCACTGTAGTCCTGAAAAATAGCTACATTGTTTATAGTTGCATAAGTCTTCAAACTTCTAAGACTTAGCTTATCTAAAATTGTTCTAGGGAAATTATAACCCAAAGTGATGGTCTGGAGTCTGAAATAAGATCCATCTTCAATATAGGCGGCATCATTGTCCAGTACCTGTGCTACTTGATTCCAAGGATTTACGCTTGGATATTTGGTTTGATCACCTGGCTGGCTCCAAATACTGAACTGAGATAGATCAGATATATTTCCACCAGCGAAACCTGAACCAAACTGTAATCTGTCAAGTTGGGCA
>CAXBNB010000555.1:0-3587 GCA_963976505.1 uncultured Reichenbachiellaceae bacterium | reverse complement strand
GCAAGTGCAGACAACAAATGGACAGGAAAGATGTTTTATCATCAATCATTTTCTCCTCAGAAAGTAAACAAGCACTTTACTACATTTGGAGAGCTGAACTATAAGACTCAGCAATTCAATCTATCGGGACGCTATACGTATGTAGGTGATGGGTATGATGCCGAAGTGGGTTATGTGCTTCGGAAAAACTACCACCGAATCAACCCCGATATCGGCTATAAGTTTTACCCAGGATCCAACAGGATTGCCAATCATGGCTTTAATTTCTCAATGGATAACTTTTATAAACCTGACTTTACCTTAACGGATAAAGCAGTTCAACTGGAATATGGTGTAGTCTGGCTCAATAGGAGTGAACTTAGCTTGGAAATCAGCGATGGGTTTGTACGACTTTTGGAGCCTTTTGATCCTACGAATAGTGGAGGAGAAAAATTGGCTGCCGGCAGCACTTACAATTGGAAAGAATTCACCTTGACTTACATTTCTGACGGTAGAAAACTTTTCAATTATATTGTGTCAGCCAGATCGGGAGGTTATTTCAACGGCAATCGTTTGAGCTTTAACGGAGAGGCAAACTATCGTGTTCAGCCTTATGGATCATTGGCTTTGGTGTCGTCTTTCCATCGGATTACCAATTTGTCAACTCAATTGAGTGATACAGAGTTTTTTCTGATAGGTCCAAAGTTGGACATCACATTTACCAATAAAATATTTTTCACCACTTTCGTTCAGTACAACGATCAAATTGATAATTTAAACCTAAACATGAGGTTTCAGTGGCGATTTGCACCAGTATCAGATTTGTTTATCGTTTACACCGACAACTCTTTTCCAGAGAATTTCCAAATCAAAAACAGAGCATTAGTATTGAAGTTGTCTTATTGGTTCAATTAGAACCGACAATTAATTGGAAAGTTATACTGGATTAATCTAAAGATACATATTGGTGGGCATGCCTCATTAACTCTGCTCTTCCTTTCACCTTCATTTTTCGCACCATATTTTTTTCGTGAGTTTCTATGGTCTTTTGATTTAAAAATAACTTTTCAGCAATTTGATTAGAAGAAAATCGCTGAGAGATTAGTTTCAATATTTCTAGTTCCCTATTTGAAAATAAATTTGCTGGTTCTGGTTTTTTTGTGTTTATTGGATCAATCTCTAGGCTGAAAAATGTCCTTCCATTTAGGATTTCTGATATGGCTGTTTCCAGCTGACCATACATTTCTTTTTTGAGTAGATATCCATTAATGGGCAGTGAGATTAACTGATTTATAATATAAGGTTGATCGTGCATGCTTAAGATCAATACTTTAATATCAGGTTGATAAATCCTGACAGCTTTGGTTAATTCTTCACCATTTAATCCAGGCATTTCATAGTCTGAAATTAATAAATCATACTTATCCTTTTTTAGTATTTCAACGGCCTTTAAAGGATTACTTTCCTTCCTCACTTTCGCGATTAGAACAAAGTTTTCTATCAACTTTTTAATGCCATCTAGTAGTAAACTATGGTCATCTACAACTAAAATATTTTGAATCTTCATAAATCATTTTGGGTTAATTTTGATAAAGATTTGAGAACTCAAAGCTAGCACGCTCAAATTGGATGACAATACCCTCTATCTGGTATAATTACTTTTTGTACGGAGCTTCTATCGTACTGGTCGATCCCTTCCTTCCAGGCTGAGTATCAAATTCTATTGAAGCACCGATTAAGTCAAGTCGGTATTGGATATTGTTCCAACCATTGCCTTTACTGTTTTTGAACTGCCTGATGTCAAAGCCAGTGCCATCATCTTCTATCAGAATGATCAATTCATCTGAATATCCCGTCAATTGAAGTTCCACATTTGTTGCTTTGGCGTACTTTACTATATTAGACAGTAATTCCTGAATGACTCGAAACAGTGATAATTTCATGGTTTCATTTAAGTCTTCCGGAACGTCGAACGAATTCAGTTTGATCATCAAAGCCTTTGATTCATTGATTCTAAAAACCAGCTCGGAGAGTGCTTCTACCAATCCAGCTTTCATCAGTTTGTGCGGCATCAATGTAAATGCAATGGTTCGAATTTCATCATGGATGGTATTGAGTATCACTTGAGAGTTGTCAAATGTTGTTTGCTGTGTAGCTTCTGACGCATTGGATTGATGCAGGCTAAATATATTCAATCCCAGTGCAGAAACCGATTGTCCCAACCCATCATGGATGTCTCGTGCAATCCGTTTTCTTTCGTTTTCGAGTGACTCAATTACTGCCGATGTTTGTTGTTCTTTCAGTTTTTGTTCTTGATTTCTCAAGGCCTGTTTTTGCCTGTTTTTAATTTTGTATCGCCAAAATGTAAAAATGAGTGCCAGAATAATTAAACCAAGAAACAAGCCCACAATTATCAATATATTGACTTTTAATTGCGCTTCCTGTTCCCTGAGTTCCGTATTTTGATTGTCTATTTTTTGTTGCTTTTTAATGATTTGATAGCGTGCCTCCAATGCATCATGCGCCCTGTTTTGTTTGAGTTCAGCTACAGAATTCTGGAGTTGTAGTCGTTTGTCTTGAAACACCAAAGCCTCGTCCAATTTCCCCAACGATCGGTTGTAAGTATTGAGAGAGGCATAAACATCCATTAAGTTTTCCATGCTCCCACTCGCAATGGCGTGCTCCTTTGCTTTATCAAGGTAGTACTGTGCCGAATCATATTTTTTGAGCATAGAAAATGTTGTTCCCAGGTTATTCAGGTTTACTGAGAGCTCAAAATCATCTGCTAAAATAGTGTTCAAATGATTGGCACGTGTGAGCCATGATTTGGCTTTTAGGTATTTTTTTGTTTCTAAATAAATACCACCAATGCTGTTCATCACTTTGGCAAGCTTGATCGAGTCTTCATAAGTCAATAGCTCAATATGATTTTTTTGAATATCTCCAAATGCGTTGAGGGATTTGAAGTGAAAATCTAAAGCTCGCCCGAATTGTTGTTTTGCCTGATAGTTGATCGCAATACTGTTCAATACATCAGCAATCTCTGAAGGTTTTACTTTTGAATATTTTTTGGACAGAGAATATCCGGAAGTACCATTTTCGATACCCTTGTCATATTTTTTATAATCATGGTAAATGATGGCGTTATCCTTATAGTGATGTATTACTCTGGACGAATCTTTGAGCAATTCCGAAATTTCTATTGCCCTTTCATTGTAGGCAAGGGCTTCATCATAAATACCGATATCCAGATTGATCAACGACAACTCATGGTACATGTCGATGAGTCCTAAAGAATCTTTTACATCCGAAAAAATAGCAATGGCATTTTCTGCATGGACAATGGCACTGTCATACTCATTTTGATCCGAGTAAAACAAGCACATCGTCAAGTGAAACTCTCCTTTGCTGATGATGTCTTGTCGCGTTGTGGTATCACTGTTTTTGGACAGAGATGGATATGACAGCAAGAATAATAAAGGTATTATTCCAAGTAAAGACCTAGTGGGTTGGTTATACTGATATGCTGACCAATTGTTTTCCATTCAAATCTTTGTCTATTCGTTGTGATAGGCATTCGAAGATAAGTTTTTTTCTGTTGAAATAGC
>CAXBNB010000554.1:0-3590 GCA_963976505.1 uncultured Reichenbachiellaceae bacterium | reverse complement strand
TGTATAGGAGCCAGATAGCTCATTTCCAACGATTTTGCCCAGACCAGCTTTCGGAGAGTGTGCATATGCCCAGTAGATTACAAAAGCACCGATCAGTGCAGTGATGATTCCTTGAAGTTTGCTCTTTTTCATAGTCTTGTTTATTTGGCATTTACTCGAAATATAATCAATGTAGTAAAAAATCATTTATATTGTTTGTTTCACAGAGTATTTAGATGCCTTGGCATTGCCAACTTGATCAATACAACACCAACTAAGGCGAAAATGTTATGTGCTTTGAAGAATGAAATATTTTTTTCAGGACACTAGTCAACGGAAGTTGAAAAGCGTAAATAAGAAGTGGAAAGTTGGAATTATTCAATATTATCAACAGACTTATATTTTTTTGAGAGAATATTCTAAGGACTTTTTCCCTCTTAATATCTCATATTATCTTGAATTATTAATATTAATAATATATATTCATAGTTTAATCTAATATCTTAGCGATTAAGTCCTATATCTGACTTGATGGGTAGTTTGAGCGTTTACAGGCGATTGACAACCATTATTTAAATATCTAATGCGAATCAGCGGAAATGTATTAGAATTTCATAAATTTAGGCATAGTATGGAATTTCTGGGATTTAAATTGAAGGGAATTCTTAATTACCAGCTGTAGTAAACTCAACCAAAAGAAAACCAACAAGTTTTGTATATATACTATATACATATAAAGGGATATGCCCTGTGCATTACCTTAGTATCATTGTTATTGAGCTTTCAACTTACGAAAGGTCCAGTAGCAAGTATTACTAATCTAAGTGATGATTCTCAAGTATTTTTAATTGTTGCATTATCCGGTTTGATTCTAGAAGAAGTAGGGTCAAATTCAGCCCGCATCTTTAAGTTGAAAAGTGAACCAATCATGGTGTTGAATATTTCAGTGCCTCAGGATATGACCATGAATGTGGCAAACCCATACTTTTTGTCAACACATCTATTAGATTCAATAACAGCCCTAACTTTTACATCAACAGCATCTCCAAATGAAGGGCTCAATACAATCAGTCATTTTAATGAAAAGATTTTTGAAGATTTCAGTTCAAGGGCCTTAATACTAAAACATGTATTGGGTAATGCATAAGCAACTAAAACCCATATTTATTATATTTTTTGTTGTTCTAATTCCTTTGTATAGCATGGGTACCACCCTTCCCGATTGTGCAGGTACTGAAACCCTAGACGCAAATGTAGAAGACGGTTTTACTGTTCCAGACCTTAAATGTGCCGTTTTAGACACTGACATAGGTACAATTACAGGAAGTGTTGCTTTGGCCGGTACTAGTCAACTCATTATTTATGGTGACATTACCACAATAACAGGAGATCTTGTTTTAAATAATGGTTGTTCGGTTACTATTCACGGAGATGTTCATATCAATGGAGCCCTTACAATATTTAATGGTGCAAGCGTAATCATCACCGGTTCTGTAACTGTTGATGGGTCCGTGTTTTTTGCCAACAACTCAAATCTTGCCTTGGATGGAGGTGAGCTCATTGCGACAAATGAAGATATATGGTTAAGAAATAATGTAGTTCTTGACTTGAAGAATGGAAGTAACATTACTGTGGCCGATGCATCAAATAAATTTGATAACGATACGCCGGCAACAAAAATGACTTCAGACGATTCAGGCAATACCATTGTTGCCCCACTTTTTGAAGGAGATACCGGTCCCTTTACTTGTAGCAGTGGCAGCTGTACAGATACACCTGGGCTTACCAAAACCGTATCTATTGAAGAATCCGATGGCAGTACTGTCGTATCCGAATCAGGTCTCAATGATGATGTTTCTTTTGTTTTAGATGAAATTCCAAATGGTAATGTCACCATTAGTTTTTCTATTGGATCTGATGCCATCTTATCTACTAATAGCATTACTTTCACAACTGGAAATTGGAATATTCCTCAGTTAGTCAGCATAAGCAGTTTTGATGATGCAGTAGAAGAGGGCACAGAAGTAGAGACATTGGTCACATCAATTTCTTCTACTGATACAGATTATAATAGCTTGACTTTGGCAAATGTCCGAGTACTTATCAGAGATTTTAATGGAGCCTACAATGTTCCGCCTTCAGCTACCGGAAGTACAGTGTCAACCGGTGAAGACGTTGAGAAAATTATAATTTTTACAGATTTAGGGTATAGTGATACGGATGCTGACGTCATGACCAAGATGAGGGTCACATCAATCCCTGCGAATGGCACCTTATACCTAGATGATACACCACAAAATGGGGTATATGATGTTGCAGAGGCGCTGGCTATAAATGATGAAATTACAAAAACACAAATAGATGCCAACCAATTTCGATATTTTCCACTTCAGGATGAATTTGGAGCGAGCTATACTTCATTCAATTTTCAGGTATACGACGGGGCTGATTACAGTGCAGCGGCAAGCATCATTATAGATGTTACTGAAGTCAATGATGACCCAACAATTGAAACAATAGCAGATCAAGTGACCAATGAAGGATTTGCCATTGCAGGCATTTCATTTATTGTAGATGAAGGAGGTGGATTGGATGAAAATGTTCAGGTATTAATTGTCACCGCAACTTCCAATGACCAGACACTCGTGCCTGATGGAAACATCACCATTAATTATACCGACAATGGAGCTGGATCGGCAGACTAGCTGACTCCATCAATAGACATAACACCAGGTACCGGAACCGGAACGGCGATTATTACTATTTCTGCTCAGGATAATGGTACAGGACTACTGACAGGTCAGAGAAATTTCACATTGACTGTAAATCCTGTCAATGCTGCTCCCACATTTGATTTAGAGGGTGACCTAGTTACCGATGACAACACTAAGTCATATACCATTCCCAATTTCTTAACGAATGCGGATGACGGGAATGTTGGGTCACAGGTAATGTCGGTATCACTAGCCGCAGATGATCCTACATTATTTGATGTTCAACCTGCCATTAATCTAACTACTGGGGAGCTGACATTTACTGTTGCTGACAACCAATCAGACATAGCCAACATTACCGTCACATTGATGGATGATGGCGGAACTGCTAATGGAGGGGTGGATCAATCAAGTCAGATTTTCAATATTAAAATATTTAACGAACCACAATCTACATTGGAAACCATTCCGGCAGGATCTTATATCGTTGATATGGGCTCAACTTCGCCTACTATTGAAAACTCAATTAAACCTTATGGTCTCATTTATGAGCTCACAAGTACTTACAATGTGCCAATAAAAATTGCCATCAACATGTCGAAAGCGAAAGATGGAATTGATTTCAGTCATGAAGGTAGGGATTATAAGGGTGCTCCTTTTATTATTTCAAATGAATTCAGAACCGATGATGTGAATACAGCAATCGCTAATTGGGAAGCCAAAGGAGTAGTGGGTTACTCTACCACTACTGATGCATTGAATATTCCGGTTTATGTTACTTTTTCTGCTTATACCACATGGACAGTTGATCAGCTCAATCAAGCTTTGGCCATTACGTATTTTGATAATGCGGAAATTCCATCTTCAGCATATACGATCAAATTGCCTTCTGAATTG
>CAXBNB010000553.1:0-3593 GCA_963976505.1 uncultured Reichenbachiellaceae bacterium | reverse complement strand
ACCAAACAATCGGGAAATGAAGCACTTGTTTATTACGAAATGGCAACCATCAATTCATTGGAAGGAAAACACAAGGAGTCTATTCCGCTGTACAACAAAGCATTGGAGATTTATCAGCAAATAGGAAAATTGTTTTTTGTCAAAGAGATCAACCAAAGACTTTTCATAGCTTACAATATAGTAGGTGATCTGGATAAGGCAAATGCAGCCAATAGGATTTATAATCAATTGAATGACTCTATTGACAATCAGAAAACTGACAAGCTCATTGCGGAAATGAAAACCAAGTATGAAACCGACAAAATAGTAGCGGAAAAGGAATTGGAAGAAAATCGAGCGAACCTTGCCGAAACAGAAAGCTTACAAAACCTACAATTGTTTATTGGGTCGTCGATAATAGCTGTTTTGATTATTTTGGTAGCCATTTTCTATTTCGCCAAAATGAAGCAAGCAAAGAAAGCCGAAATCATCAGCTTGGAACTGAAAGCTTCCCAAAAGCAATTGGCGCTGGAAAAACAATACCGAGACAGTGAATTGAAGGCACTAAAAGCACAGATGAATCCCCATTTTATTTTTAATGTGCTTAATTCCATTCAGGAATTTATTGTGCTTAATAAAAAAGATTTAGCAAGTGATTATTTGGCCACTTTTGCTGGGTTGATAAGGAGCTATCTTCATTTTAGCAATCAGGGGTATATATCATTAAGTGAGGAAATTGAAAACCTTCAAAAGTATTTGGAACTGGAAGCACTGCGGTTTGGAGACAGCTTGAAACACTCAATAGATATAGAAGAAGGAATTAACAGTGAGAACAAAAATATTCCAACTATGATCATACAGCCGTATGTAGAAAATGCCATCAAGCATGGTTTATTTCATAAAAAGGGCATAAAAACAATTAAGTTGTCTTTTTCATCTCCTGAACAAAATATAGTGTGCTGTACAATCGAAGATGACGGTATAGGGAGGAAAAATGCAAAGGCCATATCAGATAAAAAAAATAAAGCTTTTAAGTCCTTTGCCACAGAGGCAACAGCCAGTAGGCTAGAGTTGCTCAACCAGGTGACCAATAATAAAATTGGCGTGGAGACGATTGATATTATGGATAATGAAAACCAGGCTGTAGGCACTAAAGTGATAGTAACTATACCATTGATAAAAAAACAATGAAAGCACTGATAATAGACGATGAGGCAAAAGCCAGAAATTTACTGCGCATACTGGTTGAGGAAAACTGTAAGCGCATAACCGAGGTATTTGAAGCTGAGGATCTATTGAATGGTGTTGAATTGATTAAAAAAGAACAACCTGAAATAGTGTTTTTAGATATAGAAATGCCCAATCATTCAGGGTTGGAGATATTGGAATTTATAAACAAAGAAGACTATAATTTTGAAATTGTTTTTACTACAGCTTACAATGAATACGCTATTCAGGCGATACAACTTTCAGCACTGGACTATATCCTCAAGCCAGTAAGTGCCAGTAAAGTAAAAGCAGCAGTTGACAAGGTTGTTGAGTTTTTGGGAAAATCAAAAATCAACCAAAGACTGGAAGAACTCAAACAAACCTTCAAATCCAATTCTTTTAGAAAAATAGGGCTTCCGGTCAATGATGGCATCTCTTTCGTGTCGTTTGATGATATTATTCTTATGGAAGCAGAAGGCATGTACACTCACATTCATACCGTAGATGAAAAATTACTTATAAGCAAGCCCCTGAAGTATTTCGTGGAAATGCTTCAAAATATAGATTTGTTTTATCGACCTCACCGCTCATTCCTCATTAATTTGAAATTCATCAAAAAATATGTAAAATCCGATGGAGGATACATTGTCATGGACAATGACAAAACAGCGTCATTGTCAAAAGAAAAAACGGAAGAGTTTATGCAACTGATGCAAGAAATCTGAAAACCGTTTCAAAGTCGATTGCTTTAGCAGTTGAAAGTGGCGGTTCAGAAGTTTTCAACCCAAAAGAGTTCATTTCAATATTAGTTTTGGTTTAGTTCATTATTAAATCAGAATCAATATGAAAACGAATCTTACTTTAGCTTTAATGTTGCTGTTAGCGATAACAGCACACTCACAAATTCCAATATCTGAGTACTTGTTTACAGGTGGTTCACTACTGAACTCTGAAAGTACTTCAAATGGTTTAACACAAACTGGAAATAGCCTTGCAAGTATTGATGATAGGGATGGCTTTGCAGACAATGCCATTTCACTCAATGGTGATGTGCTGAAGGAGCAGAGTGGTACCAATCGAACCAATTTTTCAGTGAGCTTTTGGATGAAAACCAGCACCAATGATGCCAACCCACGATACATAATCGATCAATGGGGTGGGAATCCGGGAGAAAAAGGCGCTATAGGTTACCGTATCTATATGGTAGATGGTGAACTTCATGCTGTAGGTCGATTTTATGTTTATAATCAAAACATTCATTTTGTGTCCAGTAATATTAGTACGGCTGGAGGTACGATAGCCGATGGACAGTGGCACCATGTCGTGCTCACCATGTCGGCATGGTCTCGTGCCACACTCAATGGCAACTTTCCTAATGTCAGCCATAGATTGTATGTGGACAATGTCTTGAAACAAACAACTACGAAAGAGATCCCCACAGGGGGCGGCACAGGACGAACGGTGGATGCGGTTCCTTTATCTGTAGGGAATATTCAAGATCAAAGCGCTGCAGATAATTATGAAGATCAAATTGACGATATACGCTTCTATTCCAGTAAACTCTCAGATGCAGAGGTGGCTATAATCTATGCTCAGCGCACTTCCAAAGCCAGAATTCATGTAAAAAGCGATGCTACGGGCAACAATGACGGAACTTCGTGGACAGATGCATTTACCGATTTGAAGACAGCAACAGATTACGCTACTGCATTTGGAGATGAGGTTTGGGTAGCTCAAGGAACTTATAAGCCTGATGTATCCGATAGAACAACGTTTTTTACCCTTAAAAAGGGAGTAAAACTATACGGTGGTTTTGATGGTACAGAAACGGAAGTCAATGAACGTGATTGGATCAATAACCCTACTATTCTATCCGGTGATTTATCAGACAATGACGATCAAGTTGTAACCTATACCAACACCTTGAGAAACGACAATTCGTACCGGATTGTCTATGTGGAAGCCAGTGATGTTGTTATTGATGGTGTCACCATCACATCAGGTCAGGCAAACAATACGGCCAACAACGAATACAACAGAGGGGCTGCTATTTATAAAAATTCGAGTGCTTCCAATTTGACCATTCGAAATACGACACTAAGCAAGAATGTATCAAATAGAGAAGGAAATGTACATGCTCCCTTCACTGGAGAGGAGAATGAGTTGCTCATCGAAAACTGCATTGTGTATAACAATTTTGCCAGATATGGTGGTGGTTTTATCGCAACAGTAAGCGATGGTGCTACGCTGAACGCGAAAGTATATAATTCATTATTTCATTCGAATGTGGCAGGTAACATAAGCGCCAACGATGGATTTAGCGGCAGTAGTATCTTTTTTGGAGCCAATGAAGGACGCATCGACTTGACAGTCATCAACAGCACCTTTACTGCAAATGAAGACCT
>CAXBNB010000552.1:0-3602 GCA_963976505.1 uncultured Reichenbachiellaceae bacterium | reverse complement strand
TTGGCGACAGCCTTGGTGAAGAATGGTATTCAATTTACATACACTTCTAATCCGGATGATCTCAATAAGGACAATCTTGCAAAATTTGATGGATTGGCTGTGTATGCCAATATAGATGAGATAACATTAGAGCAGGAAAAGGCAATGCTTGATTTTGTTGGTTCGGGTAAAGGACTGATACCAATCCATTGCGCGTCGTTTTGTTTTCGAAATTCGAAAGAGTATGTATCAATTGTTGGTGGTCAGTTCAAAGAGCATGGAAAGGGAACCTTTACAGCGAACCTCACTCCATCAGGCAAGGAAATGTTGAAAGGATTTAATGAGTTTGAAACATGGGATGAAACGTATGTGCATCAAAACATAAACCCTTCTATCGACATATTAATGGAAAGAAAAGATGGGGATCACATAGAACCTTGGACCTGGACGAATGAATATAAAGATGGTAGAATGTTTTATACTGCCTATGGCCATGATGAAAGGACATGGAGCAACCCCGGATTTCATGACTTGATGAAGCGGGGCATACTGTGGGCAGTAGGGGACAAGGCAGCTGGAAAAGCGGACAAACTGAGTTTTCCTCAACCAAAATATACGGAAGCCAAAATACCAAATTACGAAAAGAGAGACCCTCCGCTGAAACTTCAGCAGGGATTGTCTCCAGAGGAATCCATGCAGTTGACGCAGGTGCCGATAGGTTTTGAATTGGAGCTGTTTGCAGCCGAGCCTGACATCATCAACCCGATAGCCATGGCATGGGACGAACGAGGCAGACTGTGGGTAATAGAGACGGTGGATTACCCAAATACTGTTAGGTCTGATGATGGTGTAGGAGACGACAGGGTCAAGATTTGTGAAGATACCAATGGAGATGGTAATCCAACTAATGACGACGATGATAATGATGGCTGATAAGTTTACGGTGTTTGCAGAAGGCTTGAACATACCCACCAGTATTGTTTTTGCCAACGGCGGCATCATCGTTTCTCAGGCGCCACATTTTTTGTTTTTAAAAGACACCAATGGGGATGACAAATCCGATGTACGCAAAACACTCATTACAGGCTGGGGCACTTACGATACCCATGCCGGACCCTCCAATTTGAAATATGGCTTTGATAATAAAATATGGGGAACGGTAGGATACTCCAGTTACGATGGAGAAGTGGATGGAACGCCGACCAAGTTCAGGCAGGGGATTTTTAGTTTCAATAGAGACGGCTCAGGCTTGCAGCAATTGACCAAAACCAGTAACAATACCTGGGGACTTGGGTTTTCTGAAAACTTTGATGTATTTGCCTCTACCGCCAACAATACGCACAGTGTATTCATGGGCATCCCAAACAAATACTTGGCAGGAGTCAAGGGCTTGGCTGACAATGGCAGTAAGAAAATAGATGGGCATTATGCTTTTCATCCAATCTCCAACGAAGTAAGGCAAGTGGATGTATTCGGAGGATTTACAGCCGCTGCTGGGCACAACTTATATACAGCAAGAAGTTTTCCATCTAACTATTGGAATAGGGTAGCCCTTGTTTGTGAGCCGACAGGTAGGTTGATTCACAATGCAATTTTGGAAGAAGACGGAGCTGGATTCAAAGAAAAAGACGGGTGGAACCTTACCGCCAGCAATGACAACTGGTTTGGTCCGGTGCATGCAGAAGTAGGTCCTGATGGAGCCGTATGGATTGCCGATTGGTACAATTTCATCATCCAGCACAACCCTACTCCTCCGGGATTCGAAAATGGGTCTGGAAATGCCCATATCAATCCACTCAGAGATAAAAAGCATGGAAGGATTTATAAGCTGGTTTACAAAGGAGCCAAACCGTACAAAAAACTCTCCTTGTCCATTGATGACACTGACGGGTTGATAGCTGCCCTACAAAATGACAACTTGTTTTGGAGACTGACTGCACAAAGGTTGTTGGTGGAAAGGAATGAAAAAGATGTGGTTTCGGATTTATTGGCTTTGATCAATGACAAGTCGGTAGATGCGATTGGCATCAATCCAGGAGCCATCCACGCACTGTGGACATTGCACGGATTGGGTGTATTGGCAGAGCCGATGGCAGAAGATGTATCCAAAGCCGTTGTAGGTGCTTTGAAGCACCCATCTGCTGGTGTGAGAAAGGCAGCAGTGCAGGTATTGCCGAAAACAGAATCGGCAAGTCAGGCCATTCAATCTTCAGGAATACTTAACGACAAAAACAAAAACACACAATTGGCAGCCATTTTGGTAATATCAGAAATGCCGCAATCCAGTGAAATCGGGTCGATACTTTTTGAACTTGGTCAAAATAAAGAAGTAGAGCAGGATGAATGGTTGTCGCAGGCACTATACATTGCCGCGTCTAAACATAAATCGGGTTTTGTACAGGCAGTGAAACAAATGCAGCCGGCTTTGGTAGAAGAAGTGCTTTACCAATCTCAAAGCAAACCGCAGGAAAGGTGGCAATTTGGTCTTGATGCTTCCAGTTGGAATAAAGTGGAGGTGCCTGGATACTGGGAAGAAACAGAAATCGGTAATGTCGATGGAATTATCTGGTTTAGAAAGGAATTCAATTTATCATCTGCTCAAAAGGGGCTGTCAGCCACTTTGGATTTAGGACCAATTGATGACGCTGATGAAACTTGGATAAACGGTAAACACATAGGAGGGGAAGGGAAATATGACACCTTTCGAAGCTATAAAGTACCAACAGGTCTGTTGAAGAGTGGCAAAAATGTGGTTGCTGTAAAAGTAACAGATACCGGGAGCGGTGGTGGCTTCTGGGGCAAACCCGATGATGTGAAATTGAAAATCAAAGGCAAATCCATTGCCTTGGCAGGTAAATGGAGTTATCAAATTGAGGAAATAAAAGGTGGCAAGGCGAAAACTGCATTTAATGAACAAAACCCGATTGCCAAGGTGTTTCTGAAAAATTATTACAATGAAAGTGACATGGAGTCCACTGGTGAAATTGTAGGCAACCAAGCGGCACCAGCCAAGGTCATAACCATAAAACCGATAGTGAATGAAATGAAGTATGACCTGAAGTCCTTCGAAGTGGAGGCTGGTCAGCAAGTGGAAATCAGGTTTAAGAACATTGACTTTATGCAACACAATTTGTTGATATTGTCACCCAACAGTCTGGAAATAGTAGGAGCAGCAGCCGACAAGATGGCTTCTGCCAAAGATGGTGCTGCCAACAACTATGTGCCAAGTATCCCTCAGGTATTGTTTGCTACTAAACTTGTCGATCCTGATACCGAGGCTGTACTCAGGTTTAAAGTACCGGAAAAAGCGGGCGATTATCCTTTCGTTTGTACTTTCCCCGGGCACTGGCGCATAATGAATGGTATTATGAAAGTAACCCCTAAAAAATCAATTTAACTATGAATATCAATATTGGAGTAAGTACCTGGCTGTGGACATCCCCTTTTAATACGGATACCGTCGGGTTGTTTTCAAAAATAAAAGAAATGGGGTATGACAGTGTGGAAATACCGGTGGAAGACCCTGAGCTGATCAATGTCAGTGTGGTGAAAAAAGCCTTGGCGGACAATGATTTGAAACCCATTATCTGCGGCGCATTTGGTCCCACCAGAGACTTGACCAA
>CAXBNB010000551.1:0-3605 GCA_963976505.1 uncultured Reichenbachiellaceae bacterium | reverse complement strand
CTACTTTCCTCGGCAAACGGGGAGTGCTCCATGGCAGTATGACCACATTTATGCAAACTGATGATGGACAGGTGGTGGAGCCTTATTCTATTTCAGCAGGGATGGACTACCCTGGAATCGGCCCGGCTTTGGCGCATTGGTTTAAATCTGGTAGGGTGCATTTTGAGGCAGTCACGGATGACGAAGCTTTGGTTGCCGGAATGGATTTGTGTAAAACCGAAGGAATTATCCCGGCCATTGAGTCGTCACACGCATTGGCTGTTTTGGATAAAATTGATATTACCGAAGGGGAAACCATCGTCATCAACTTGTCAGGAAGAGGCGATAAGGATTTGGAAACGTATATCGACTACCAATCGAAGGTTGATTCTATTTAAGAGTTAACCATTGTTCTTTAACCGTTGACCATTAACTGTTGACTGTTGACCACTAATCATTGACTAAGAAAAAACATGAATCGAATAAATCATTTATTAGAAAATAAAAGCAACGTCCTTACGATATTTTTCACTGCTGGATATCCCAATCTTACAGATACCATTCCTGTGTTGGAGAAGCTTCAAGCAGAAGGTGTGGACATGATAGAAATAGGGATTCCATTTTCTGATCCCGTGGCGGATGGGCCGGTAATCCAGCAAAGCAATTTGCAGGCGATTGGAAATGGCATGACAGTGAAATTGCTCTTCGAGCAGTTGCAGGGGATGAGGGAAAAAATCACTATTCCTGTGGTGATTATGAGTTCTCTCAACCCGATCCTTCAATATGGTATGGAAGCATTTTGTGAGCAATGCAAGCAGGTGGGGATTGATGGATTGATTCTTCCAGACCTTCCGATTGATGTCTATCAAAGTGAGTACAAAACAATGTTTGATGCCCACGGTATCCACAACATTTTATTGATCACACCGACCACTCCAGCGTCTCGAATTAAAACCATAGACGAGCAGTCAACAGGTTTTATATACCTGGTGTCTTCCTCAAGTATCACAGGTTCCAAAGGTCAGTTTTCTGAAGAGCAACTTGCTTATTTCAAGCGCATGAAATCCTTGGAACTGTCAACCCCTATGCTGATTGGTTTCGGTATTTCCGACAACAATACTTTCAATGAAGTATGCCAATATTCGAAAGGAGGGATCATAGGAAGTGCCTTTGTCAATGCCTTGAAGGAGGAGGGAAGCCTGGACCATAGGATCAGTAATTTCATCCAGGAAATACGACCAAATTAGCCGCTTTTTCATTTTTAGCCTTGTCTAAAAATGTATACTTAACTATTTTTAAATCAATTGGTTGGGTTTGGTTATATGAATTTATACTTGATGTGATATTTTATATTTCAACTTACAGCTATGGTCTGCATATTATTCTAATCCATTACCCGTTTTCGGCATATTATGCTAATTGAGTTGCCCTAATTGTCAATATTATTATATATATGATTTTGACTATTTAATTTTGATTGAGGTGTATCGTGTACTATTTGTTATCTGGTTGACTACTGGATTTTAGTTTGTACTTTTTCTTCCAATACATGTAAGGAAAAATACATAATTCTTGATTATTAAGAATGTTACTGTTATTTAAATCTTGGCATTCCCAGGTTGAACACTTATTTCCAACTCCTTTAATAACATGATTTATTAACTCAAAACCACTTGACATATTTCCAGGAAGTAGCACACCTAACTTTTCCGAATAGCCTGATACTTTGGGTTCAATTAGTACTAGATAGCAGCCGTAATTTTCGGGCTTGGTAATAATATTTACTCCTTTGGCATTATCTGGAAATTTTGCCTTAATGACTTTTTTTAAATGATCTTCTGGATCGGATTGATTTAATATTAGTTGTCGATAACTATTCAGATTTGGGTTAAATACAAAAGCATATCCAAGCTCAGAAAATGCCCAGAGATATGCTGATCTAATAATTGAAACTATCGCATTTTTTGGATTTCCAGCCTTAAATTTTACATTGATGTTCGGAGTTCTATTTCCTTCTTTTAGCAATTCTTTGATAAGCTCATTGCCTTTAGGAGATGTTCTTTTTGGGTCAAATTGGATTTTGTAACCACCTTCTTCCGTAATGGCTGTTGTTCCAGCAGATTTAATTTCATTATTAATAGTAAAATTTGTGTCAAGTTCAACCCTAGGTTCTTTTCTAAGGAATGCCTTTGCCTTAAATGCGATAGGCAAATGACTGTCAAACATTCCTCCCTGTTTAGTATTGCAGCTATTGCAAGTGAGAACTTTTCGCTTCCAAGTCACAGACTTTGGTGGAACATGCTCTTCAGTTAAGTAAAGCTTGTGATTTGATTGGAGATGTTCTAGCAAGAAAATTTTGAGACAAATAGGGCATAAATATTGTCCCTTACAAGATTTATCATTAAAAAGTGACCTTGATACAAGGTTTAGGTTTTCGGAATAGATATTGAAAAGCTGAGATTTACTTAGCATTGAATTGATAATTGAATGAACATTGATAATTCACCAACAATACAAAATTTGAACTTATTATTTGAATGTTTAAACTAATTTAGGGTATTTTCTACATTTGGCTTCATTCGAGACAAATTATACTCAGAATAGATTTTTATCTGTTTCCAGTTAAAACACAAAAAAGCCGTCCCGAATATTCGGGACGGCTTTTAGCACTTAGATATTTTGTATTGGCTTATGCCATGGCTTTTGCCATAGTAGCTCCTATGTCAGCAGGTGATTTTACCACGTGTATGCCACACTCACCCATGATCTTCATTTTGGCTTCTGCTGTATCTTCAGCACCACCGATGATGGCACCAGCGTGTCCCATTCTCTTTCCTTTAGGAGCAGTTTGTCCTGCGATGAATCCTACTACCGGCTTAGGATTGCCCTGAGCTTTGATCCACCTTGCGGCTTCTGCTTCGTAGTTTCCTCCGATTCCACCTATCATCACGATTCCGTCAGTATCAGGATCGTTCATCAGCATTTCTACAGCTTGTTTGGTAGAAGTACCTATGATAGGATCACCACCGATACCTATGGCAGTAGATACTCCCAGACCTGCCTTCACCACCTGATCGGCAGCTTCGTAAGTCAATGTACCAGATTTAGACACAATGCCTATTCTACCTGTTTTGAAAACAAAACCAGGCATGATGCCTACTTTGGCTTCTCCAGGAGTGATGACACCAGGGCAGTTAGGTCCTATTAAAGTAACATCTTTATCCTTCAAGTAATTTTTAGCGGTAACCATGTCTTTCACAGGAATACCCTCAGTAATCGTAACGATTACTTTGATGCCTGCTTCAGCGGCTTCCATGATGGCGTCAGCGGCAAATGCCGGTGGCACAAATATGATTGTCACATTCGCTCCTGCTTTTTGTACAGCTTCTTGTACCGTATTGAAAACTGGTCTGTCAAGGTGAGTTTGTCCGCCTTTACCCGGAGTTACACCACCAACAACGTTAGAACCGTATTCAATCATTTGAGAGGCATGAAATGTTCCCTCAGAACCTGTAAACCCCTGTACTATTATTTTAGAATCTTTATTTACTAATACACTCATGCTTTTTCGATTTTGTGCAAAAATAGAAGAATTAATCTCTTAACCAAAGGAAGAATTTCAATTG
>CAXBNB010000550.1:0-3607 GCA_963976505.1 uncultured Reichenbachiellaceae bacterium | reverse complement strand
TTTGCCAGTAGATAATCAGGGAAATGAGCTTCCCATAGATGAAGATAACATTTGGGTGGGAGATGTTAAATTTAAAGATGTAAGCGGGCCAGAAGGAGTGCCTGATGGAATCATTGACGAAAATGACCAGACTTTTATTGGAAATCCATGGCCTAAGTTTTTTGCCGGATTCACCAATACATTTTCCTATAAGGGATTTGAGCTTAATGTACTTATTACAAGTACTCAGGGAAATGATATTTACAACTATATAGCGAAAGTAAATACCAATCCAAATGCGATAAACCTAAGTAGAAATCTGATGATTGGTGCTATGGACTATGCCAAGATTACTACGGATGATAATAGCAATCCTATACTTGAGAACCCAGGAACCAACGTGGCTAGGATATCAAATGGGCCAAACGACAATTATGTCAGACACACCAGTAAGTGGGTAGAAGATGGGTCATTTATCCGGTTGAAAAATGTAAGCCTTACTTATAACCTGCCTCAATCTATCATTTCAAAACAAAGTGTGATAAGAGGAGCGAGGCTTTCTTTTTCTGCTCAAAATGTAGCAACGATCACCGGATATTCTGGTTATGATCCTGAAGTAGGTTCTTATCTGGGTAGGGATGCAGATGCATCAAATCAGGCTATTGGGTTTGATAATGGACGATATCCACTCACAGCGATATATTCTTTCGGTATAGGCATTGATTTTTAATATAGAAGTATATAGAAATGAAAAACATAAAAAATATAAACAATTGGGTAGGAATTCTAATGTTGCTCAGCATCGTTACTGCTTGTAGCGACGATTTTCTGGAAAGACCTCCCAAAGATGCGATTGTAGATGCCAACTTCTTTAAGAATGATGATCAGGTGTTGGCCGGATCAGCTTTGCTGTACAATCAGGTTTGGTTTGACTACAATGATAAAGCTTCTTATAACTTGGGAGATTTCAGAGGAGGAACCACATTTTCAGCTTATAATGATAGGGAAAATGTAGAATTCAATACCACGGGAAATACTGCGGATAATGGAGCAGCATGGAGGGCTTTTTTCATAGTTGTAGCTCAATCCAATGGCCTTATTCAAAATGTAAGCAGGTATGCTACCGATGCTGTATCACCGGAGGTGAAAAAGCACGCTCTTGCTGAAGCTCGGTTTATGCGAGGATTGGCTTATAGATTTATTGTTATGAATTGGGGAGCAGTACCAATAATAGAAAACAACATAGAACACCTTTCGGACACTACACTGACCAGAAATACTGTTGAGAGTGTTTGGAAATACATTACCAGAGAAATGCGTGCTGCTGCAAATGATTTACCAGAAACACCGATGCTGGAGGGAAGGCTAACTAAATGGTCGGCAGAAGCGATGTTGGCTAGGTTTTACCTAACTAGGTCTGGTGTGGAAAGTACTGGCGGAAACAGAAACCAGGTTTTTCTGGATAGTGCAAAATACTACGCCAAAAGAGTGATCGAACAAAGTGGTGCTTCATTACTGAATGACTATGCTGATTTATCAAAATTCCCTTACGACAACAATGAAGAATCGTTATTTTCACTACAATGGATTTATGCAGGACCTGATGAATGGGGCACTCAGAATAGTACACCAGCATACCTTGCTTATAGCTCCGATATAGGAAATGGAGATGGCTGGGGTGGAGACAAAAGTGCCACCCTTTGGATGTTGGGCTTATACGACGGATTGATCAGCAATGGTAATACGCTGGATCAGAGGCTTAAAGCTACATACATGCTGCCGGGAATGCATTATCCTGAAATAACACAAAGTGCCAAGGACAATAGCGGGAAGAGCATAGAGCAGGAGTTGGAATTTCCTTATAACGACAGTGATATAAACTATGCATCTATCAAAAAATATGTAACTGGTAAAGCGGTGGATAACGATGGGCAGGCATCATCTCAACGGTATGGGCATGACACATATATGATCAGACTTGCCGAAATGTATTTGATATATGCAGAAGCAGCCATGGGAAATGCCACCACTACCTCCGATCCATTGGCAGTAGAATACTTCAATAAGGTGCATGAAAGAGCTGGTTTACCACCAATCACCGATGTTGACCTTCCTCTTACTTTTGATGATATTTTTGAAGAAAGAATGGTGGAGTTCGCTATGGAAGGCATGGCATGGTACGATTTGGTGAGATTGCACTATTACAATCCTGACAAGGCGTATGATATAGTAAGCAATCAGGATAGAGGTCTTTTCAAAGTAGAGCCCAACCAGTTTCCAGATCCAACTTCCTGGTCATTTATAGCAACAGAGTGGGATGACAACAGAAAATTTCAGGCCAATGCCGGTAATTTTCTTATCCCAATACCATCTTCAGAATTGAGCAGTGCTCCAAACCTGAGAAAAGCACCTGTAGAATATGATTTTGGAGATTAAGGAATTCATTCAAAGGTTTATTAAAAAGAAAATTATCATGAACAAAATATATAAATCATTGCTATTCATTTTCACAGTTGCTGCTGTGGTGTTGGTACATTCTTCATGTTCCGAAGAAGACCTGCCAAATGATGGAATGGCGAGAATCAGGTATGTAAGAGTAACAAACCCAGCCTCTTCCGATTCTTTGTTGGTATCGGGATTTCAGGGCAATTGGGTGGCTATTGTTGGTGACAACTTGCAAAAAACCACTGAGATTTGGGTAAACGACCAGCGTGCCACTTTATCACCGGTATTCGTTACCAATACTTCCATATTGACTATTCTGCCTTCTAAAATACCAGAAGTCATCACCAATAAAATGGCTTTGGTCTTTAGCAGTGGAGATACCTTATTTCACGACTTTAATATTGAAATAAGCGAGCCGGAGATTACTACCATGAAGAGTGAGTATGTACTTGCAGGAGATGTTGCTGTAATCAGAGGAGACTTTTTTTACGAGCCACTTACAGTTACCTTTTCTGGAGGAGTTCAAGGAGAGTTGGTTTCAGTAGATGAAACCATTATGGAAGTGAAAGTGCCTGAAGGTGCAGAGCCGGGACCCATTACTGTGACAACCAATTTTGGCGTGGCAAAATCAAATTTTTGGTTTCTTGACAATAGAAATATATTCTTAAGCAGCGATCCTTATTCAGGATGGTGGGGTGAGTCATTGGTAGTAACTGATCCAGGAGCGGATGATCCGGTATCTATTAATGGCAATTATTTCCGAGTGAAGGAAACAATAGCTGGCTGGAGTTGGAAAGAAGCTGCTGGAGGGCCTCCGGATGCCATGGGAGACATCAGCAAAAATATTCCTGATGATGCCATTTTGAATCCTGATGATTACTATTTGAAGTTTGAGGTCAATACTATGTTGCCATATAATAGCAATGTGATCAAGATCAATGTTGGTTTGAGTGATGACTTCAATAACGATGAATACAGATGGATGCCTCCCTATGATACCAAAGGAGAATGGCAAACTGTGGCCATTCCATTGGAGACAGTAATGAGTACTTTTAATACTTCTGTAAGTGCCGATGGCTACTATGCAAGGATTTTATTTCACGGGCCAGGTGATCTGGATTGTGATATGTCATTTGACAACTTCCGAGTAGTCCCCAAAGTACTTGATTAAACAAATCTGCAT
>CAXBNB010000549.1:0-3610 GCA_963976505.1 uncultured Reichenbachiellaceae bacterium | reverse complement strand
GATATTATCAAGAAAGTCAGAAGCCGGAGTGCCCTTGGGTGATATACGATATATTCGTCCTTTGTCTTTGCCTGCGTACAAGTCTCCAGAATTAATTACTTCCTCCGAGAGCCATTCAGGGTGCTCGATCACTTTGCGGTGGTAATCCAATATATATATAGCACCATCGGGACCTATGTAATGATTTACGGGTCTGAACCATGAATCTTTAGAAGCTAAGAATTCCTTATTTTCAATTAAATTAATGGATTCGAATGTAGCTCCCTTGTCGACAATTTTGTCCACATGAACAATGTTGTGGACTGGTTCCGCTGTGAAAATTGTGTTGTTATACTCATTAGGGAAAGGCCTCCATTATACCATGTGATACCACACGCAGAGGTAATCATTCCTATATCCGTTAGCAGTTGATGATTGGGATTTTCAGTAATGGGATAAATTTCAAATCCCTTTCCACTCTTTGGTAGGTAAACTCTACCACTTCCAATCAATAGATTTTTGTTACGCTTCATGTATGATGCCCCAATGACTTCATGAAAAAGGTGGTCTGCGTTGCTAGTCAAGAAATGGTGACCCCAAGGGTCAAAAGTATGTCCAAACTGACCACTTGCTGCTTGTGTTTCAATAAGTCCTTCACTTGGTTTAAACCTGACCCCCATACCGTTGGCATTTTGTGATAACTTAGAGTTCTTAGCTAGCCCAGGGAAATGCACCTCACTGCCTTTATCACCTAATATGTCGTTATAGCCTTTCGATTCTACAGCACCTTCGTGAGACAGATAAATCCAGTTATCAATTCCATAAACTGGGTTATTTACATTGTGTTGAGGGTTTGACTGGGCGAAACCAGTTAATACTATTTCTTTTATATCTGCCCTTCCGTCATTGTTAGTGTCTTCCAGGTATAGAACATCTGGAGGGTCGGTGACTAGGAAACCCTTTTGCCACCTCATAATACCAGTGGGTAATATTAGACTATCTATAAAAATGCTACTGCTATCAGGAATCCCATTATGGTCTGTGTCTATAAGTTGCTTGACTTTTCCTGTACCAGATAGATCTAAAGGATAACTGTGCATTTCAACAACAAACCACCTGCCTTGTTCATCTATTTCCATATCTACAGGATCGGAGATAAGCGGTTCCATAGCCATAAGCTCAATTTGGAATCCATCTTCAATTTCGAATGAGCTTAAGAAATCAGGATTGGACTGATGCGGTTGACAAGCTATGAGAAGGGTAGAAAGCAAGAAGTATTTCGTTGATGCTATCATTGATTTTGATAAGCAAAGTGCTGCTAAAATTAATTTTGTTGCTTGACTACTGTTGAATGGTAATAGTTGTGAAAGTAGATTCAAATTTCTAATTATCTTGTTTAAACTCGCAAACTAATCTGATTTTTTGAAATAATAAAATCTAAATTTCCATGATGTTTAATGTCAGTGTGGAGCATCCATTTAGCATATGCCCAAGGATTTTGTGCTTCCCTTCCCAATCTTAATAGTGAACTTGCTAATTTAATTACCGTTGGAGCAAGATCAGTTTTAGCATTTGATAGCTGCTCTAATTCTTTAGAATCATAGGCCAGTCTCTGTATTTTTTTATAAAAAGGTGTCTTAAATGATTAGACTAGCGTTTCCAGGTAATGCTGTTGAATCTGAAACTCTTTCTTGATACTGTCAATTTTGATTTTGCACATCTCTGTTTTTTTAGTTTGAGATTTCACACCAACGAGCATGATGTTTTTGCGGGTGTGTTCATTGGATACAAATTCAAATATTTTTGATTGGTATTGATGCGCTTCCATGATCAATGCCCGAATGGTATCGGTTACCATTTCGAATTGTCTTTCTTTGAAAATGCCATATTTCAATAGTGGGCTTTCCTGTTCTTTGCCTTTCACCTGCTGACGAATTTGCTTGTGGCAACAAGGTGCACAGATGATCAATTGCGCCTTGGATAAAATTCCCTTAGCAATGGCATCATCAGTAGCAGTATCACAGGCATGTAATGCGATTAATATGTCAATCTTCTCCTGATCAAATTCTTGAATCGGTTGGCATTCAAATTTAAGTTGGTCAAATCCACACTGCTGAGCGGTAAGGTTGCAATAGTCAACCAGTTCTTTTCTCAGTTCTATGCCTGTGACCTGTGCTTTGAGTTTTACGGTATTTTGGAGGTAATCGTACAGTGCAAATGTGAGATATCCCTTGCCTGATCCCATGTCCACCACATTGATATTTTCGGGCATATCAGCAGAAGATATTAGCCCATCGATGATTTCCAGGTATTTATTAATTTGACGGTACTTGTCTGCCATTTTTGGTACAACATTTCCCTGTTTATCAGTTATTCCCAAGTAATGCAAATAAGGTTTGATGCTATCAGCTCTTTTTGTTTTTGTTCTGTCGTGAGAAATGTCCTCTTGTTGGGTCAGAGATGGAGGGGATTTTATTATTAAGATCTTTCCTTTCTTACTGGTCTGCAAGCTCAAGTTGTTTTGTGTGGTAAAGAGAGCAGCATTTTTAAACGACTCTTCAAGCAAAGTTTTGATTTTCTCTTCTGACTCTTCTAAGGTGAAGTTTTTTACTTGGTCATTGGTCTTGTATTTATAATTAAAAGAAAGGAACGGCTCATTTTTTATTTGAACAGGACGAACATACACATTGGTCAAATCACTTTGTTTAACAGAAGGTTTGCTCAGAGTCAATTTGACAAAACTCTCTTTCTTGATACTGTGGCTTATTTCATCTAAAAAATCCTTCATAGCACAATATTAAACAGTTGCGGTTGGTTCTGAAAATAAGAAATGGCTGATAATTTTATAAAAAATGTCGGTTGGCTGAAGTAAATTAGAGTTCCTTTTTAATAATATCGGCCAGTCCATGAAATTTATCGTAATTTAAGCCATTGATTAAAATAACACAGATATGAAAATACAAGGTTTATTATTGTTGGTGATTCTGTCCATTACAGCTTGTCAAGCCCAGGATAAGAAAAGCAAATCGAAGTTGTCTAATTTGGAAAAAATACAGAAAACAGACGCAGAATGGCGGGAGATATTGAGTGAAGAAGGATATTATGTGATGCGACAAAAGGGAACTGAGAGGGCCTTCTCTGGAAAGTACGATAAGTTTTATGAAAACGGAACTTATACCTGTGGTGCTTGTAAGTTGCCCTTGTTTGAGTCAAAAACAAAATTTGATTCTAAATCCGGATGGCCAAGTTTTTACAAGCCACTCAATAAAGTGAATGTCACTGATATTGAGGACAACTCTTTTGGAATGCAGCGTGTAGAGGTCGTTTGTAGCCGTTGTGATGCCCATCTTGGTCATGTATTCGATGATGGGCCAGCTCCTACCGGACTGAGGTATTGCATCAATTCAGTTTCTCTTAACTTCGAAAAGAAAGAGAATTAGGCTTAAAATCCCTCTGGTCGTTTGAATTTTAATATGACGGGACGATTGCCTTTGATGCCATATTTTTTTGAAGCATAGTCAGATACCTCTAAGCCATTGTTGTCTAGCCCTATCCATATTTCTTCTTTGGTAAGTAGAAGTGATTCTGCCATCCCAAATTTTGAAGGTGCAAACAACTTACCTTCCTCGTT
>CAXBNB010000548.1:0-3611 GCA_963976505.1 uncultured Reichenbachiellaceae bacterium | reverse complement strand
TTTTCTTGCAATGACATTGGCGCTAATAGTGTCACAATCACGATTGTTGATGGATCTGGAAACAGCAGCATGGCTTCCGCCACTGTAACAGTAGAAGATGCAACAGTCCCAGCGGTCGTTACACAAGACATTGCAATCTCCCTTGATGCAAACGGAGTGGCAACCATCACTACTACCAATATAGACAATGGCTCATCAGACAATTGTGGAATTGCCAGTATGACTCTCGATGTTACTAGTGTTGATTGTTCCAATGTTGGAGTTAATACAGTCACGCTCACAGTGACAGACAATCAAGGAAACAGCAATACTGGTACAGCTATGGTTACGGTCAATGAAACATTTGCTCCGGTTGCTGTTGCTCAGGATGCCACTATTCAACTTGACGCAAATGGTACGGCTTCCATTAGCGTGTCAGCTATTGATAATGGTAGCTCTGACAATTGTACCATTTCTAATTCGTCTTTGGATACTACTTTATTTGATTGTAATGATTTGGGAACCAATATTATTACTCTGACAGTAATTGATGCCTCCGGAAATACTGGTTCAGCAACTGCTACAGTTACGGTAATTGACAACATTGCTCCAATTGCCAATGCCCAAAACATCACTGTGCAACTTGATGCTAATGGTGAAGCTAGCATTGCTGCTGCAGATATTGATAACAATTCTTCAGACAATTGCTCTATTGTCAGTTATTCTCTGGATGTCACTAATTTTTCTTGTGCCGATATTGGTGTTAATGATGTGACACTCACCATTGTCGACCTAACTGGTAACAGTAGCACGGCTTCTGCTACAGTTACGGTAGTGGACGACATAGCACCTGTGGCATTAGCAAAAGACATTTCCATAAGATTGGACGAAAAAAATACTGCCACTTTAACTGGTGCCGATATTGATGATTTTTCAACAGATAACTGTTCCGGATCTCTTTCATTTAGTGTAAATGTAAACGCGTTTAACGAAAGCAATTTGGGCGCCAATACCGTAATAATGACAGTGGAAGATGGAGCAGGAAATAGCAGTACTGCTACAGCAACAGTAACCGTTTTAGAGTATAAAACTTCTCAAACAATATCTTTTACTACCCCAACGGGAAAGACCTATGGAGATGCGGATTTTGGTTTGGTTGCAACGGCTAGTTCTATGTTGCCTGTTGATATCTCGATAGTTAGTGGCCCTGCTGTTTTTTCAAACAACCAGTTATCAATAACTGGTCCGGGAGAAGTGACGATTGAACTGACACAAGAGGGTGATGATGACTTTTTGCCAGCCCCAACCTTGCGGGAAAGCTTTATTGTAGAGAAAGCGCAGCTTACCATTACAGCCGGAGACCTTGCCATAACTTATGGAGATGCCTTACCAAACCTGACGTTTGCTTATTCCGGTTTTGTAAATCAGGAAGATGAATCACAACTGTCCGAAGAGCCTATTATTTCTACAACTGCTACGGTGGATAGTAATGCAGGAATATATCCTATTGAATTGGCAGGAGGAGTTGCAGTAAATTATTCATTGACATTGGTTAATGGAGAATTGAGCATAGAAAAAGCGGAACAAACCATTACCATTGAACCTATATCGGATAAATTAAATGAAGAAGTACCATTCAATGTGGAAGCATCTGTTGATTCCAATTTAGACCTAACTTATGACATATCAGGCCCAGCAACGATTTCTGGCAGTGAGATTACATTAACTGGCGATGCGGGTACAGTTACCGTTACAGTAACGCAGATAGGAAATGAAAACTTTAATTCAGCTTCAGCCTCAGTTTCTTTTGAGGTAGCAGTTCCGGCGGGTTTAGATGATGAATTGTTGGGGATCAATGTTTATCCAAATCCGACAAGCCAATATATACAGATTGAAGGGTTAGCTTCAGAAGAATTTCAAGCTGTTATGTTTGATTTAAGAGGTGTGCCGGTGTTGAATAAACTTTTGAATGGAACCAAGAAGGAGTTGGATGTAAGTGCTCTACAAACAGGGATGTACCTATTAAGATTACAATCAGAAAATCGCTCCACAACAACAACTATTCTTATCAAAAGATAAGACATAGTGTGACATTTTTTTGATCAGAAGGGCATTCAATTTGAATGCCTTTCTTTTTTTAAGAAAGATAAATTTCCATTGAAGACAATTGCGATGAATGGGCTCAACGCCTGTTGTCATCGCTCATGAGCATGCTGATGTAGCTGTCATATCTTGTTTGTGATATTCTGCCTGTTTTATAGGCTTCTTCTATGGCGCAACCGGGTTCGTGGGTGTGGGAGCAATTGTGAAACTTACAGCTACCAAACAAATTCCGCAATTCAGGAAAGTAATGGGCCAACTCTTCTTTTTCTATTTCTGCCAGGCCGAGTTCTTTAATACCGGGTGTATCTATTACATGCGTGGTGTTGTCGATCGAGAATCGTTCGGCAAAAGTGGTCGTGTGGATTCCTTTGTTTGAGGAATCCGAAATCTCTGATATTTTCTGATGGGCCTCAGGTACCAGACTGTTAATGATGGTTGATTTACCCACTCCCGAATGCCCTGAAAGTAAAGTTGTTTTGTTGAACAAGATTGATTTGAAGTCATCCATGCCTTCATTTTCCAAAACCGAAACCATGTAACTGTCATAGCCAATTACTTGGTATTCCATCATTTTATCTTCCAGTTCTTTAATATCCTCCTTATCTAGGAGGTCTTTTTTGTTAAATACTATAATGGCTGGAATCCTGAATGCTTCGGCAGTCACCAAAAAGCGATCAATAAAACCAAAAGATGTTTTAGGAGTGGCAAGTGTGGCGATGAGCACTGCCTGATCCATATTGGTCGCTATGATGTGGCTAAATCCTTTTTTCTTAGGTGACTTTCGGACGATATAGTTTTTCCTTGGATGAATGTCATCTATTATCCAAGATTCGGAATTGGCATTGTCAGCCTGTATGGTTACAAAATCACCTACTGCTATAGGGTTGGTGATTTTTTTGTCCTGAAGCTTGAATTTTCCCTTCAATCGGCAATTGTATTCCACTCCGGAATTATCGGCTACCACATACCAAAGCCCCATGGATTTTACTACCGTACCTTTCATTTGTTTAAAGTTATAAATTTTATGAGTTGCATCTTAAATTTTGCCACGTAGGTACTCCACGATCATATCTGTGGCTCCTGTATTGTTTTTTACATAGTTCTGAGCGACTCCTCCAAGGTGTTGCCTTTTTTCCTCATTAGCAAATAGCTCTTCAAACTTAATTATCAACTCCGAAGAATCCCGAACCGCTATGCCTGCCCCAGTTTGTGCGAGTTCTCCTGCCTCTCTAAATTTTACATTTGTCTTGTCATATCCAAAGAATACTGGAACACCGTGAGTGGCAGCTTCTAGTGTATTATGCAAAGTTTTTCTAAAGGCTCCACCGATGTATGCATATTCACCATATCCATACAGCGAAGAGAGCATGCCCATATTGTCTATGATTAGAAAACGGGCATCTTCGAGTGTGCTATTTTTGATCTTGGAAAACCTCACCACACCATCTCCTATTTGATCCACTACTTCCAATACATCTTTTTCACCTATATTGTGAGGGGCAATCACGAATTTCAATTTATCTTTATAT
>CAXBNB010000547.1:0-3622 GCA_963976505.1 uncultured Reichenbachiellaceae bacterium | reverse complement strand
TTCCACAATAAGCGGCAAATTCCTTTTCTACCTGCTCGACTATTCCGCCACAATCAGGGTTACCCCAATTGCCTGAACTTACAATTTCAGTAACAGCACTTACATCTTCATTGTCAAATATTGGCCACTTAAATTCTTTGTTGAGGGTTTTCTGCCCTCCATATAATGCTAAATCTTCTTTCATTTATTCTTCTTTATTTTTTATTCAAATGTTGGTAACAAATCTTTACTGTTTCTAGAGATGATTCTGGTAAACATTGATCCGGTGACTCGTTGTTTACAAGACATGAGGTGAAATAGTCTATTTCGTTAAAAAATCCATCTCCACAATCATTCGCATCAATTTCCAGCACATCATCATTATCGGCTACCTGAATCACTTCTGGTTTTAATGTTGTATATAAGATGCTGGCATCTTCAAAATTGGCCATAAACCCAGCTTGAAAAGGAAAGTTGGAATGGAAAGTATTTCCACCCTCTACTTTCACTTTCACCTCTTTTGAATCATAAGACCACAGAGCGCTTATGTAATCATGTTCGCTTAGTGAACCAGGTAAATAGCTACTTTGTATCTGATCAGGCGTACCCAAAAGGTCATGAGCAAAATCAATATCATGAATTAACAGGTCGAATAATGCACCACCTGAAGAACCAAATGCGTCCTTTTTCTCCTTCCACTGACCCCATGATGGCAGTCCAGAAAATCGAGTGAGGGATAAAAACTTAAGTTCGCCATAAGTCTTGTCGTCGATCCATTTTTTCAGTTTCATATAGGGTGACATAAACCGCAACACATGCCCCACCATCAACATACAGTTGTGCGTTTTGGCCAGATCAATCAGTTTTTGACCTTGATTGATATCTAAAACCATAGGCTTTTCAAGAAATACATGAATTCCATTTGACAAGGCCAACTTGGTCATTTCGAAATGCAAGTCAGTATGCACACAGATAAATATAGCATCAAGCGTTTCCTTTTCAACACACTCGTCCAAACTACTGTACTTATTTACGGTAGCCAATGCCTTTGCATCAATATCTCCTGTTGAGAAATTGCCAGTTGATGAAGTTATTTTACTTTCTATATTTTCCGGGTGTTTGCTAACAATTGCCACCAATTGAAGTCCACTTTGTTTTAATATGTTCGCTGTATGCGTCATTCCCATAAAACCAAAACCTACAACAACTACTTTTTTTACTTTCATAAATATTTTTTCTTTCCTGCAGTTAATTGCTCTAAATTAAAATTCAAATCTTTCGTGTGCACCATTCAATACCCCATGAGAATTGATTGCTATGAGTGCCAAAATCCCAATAAACAGTAAAACCAACAGGAAGTTTTTTAACCATTTATTGGTATTAATCTCATTGGATTGGAAGGCAGGATTCAACTTGGGTAAAACCAGTAGTATAATGATGTAGTTGGCAAAATACAAGTATTGCTCAATGCGGTAAACGCTCAAAAAAGCTCCGGTAATCAAAGCACTAAAAACCATATACAATGCAAAATGGCTCATGAAAAATGTCTTAACATCCTTTTGCGAATACTGTAGCTCTTTCTGTTTAGCAGCTGAATACTTCCAAACAACAAATGCCACTTGAAGCAAGATCAATGAGATAGCCAGTATCTGAACGAAACAGACCATCGCATCTACGTCACCAGAGACGAGCTTCGACAGAGTACCTTGCAATCGTTCTGTCCCAAAAGACTGATGCCAAACCACAAATGGAATAAGTAAAACAACAAGTAACATGGGAACAAAATTGGAAGATTTTGATTGTGTCGGTTCGGCCTCCTCCCACTTAGAGGTGAAAGTACCATAAGCCATGCCCAGTCCTCCGAAAAAACCAAGTGAATACTCCATGACATTCCAGAAGTTGAAATGGATATCAGTGGTATTTCCCAGCACTTGCAGGAAATTGCCAAAAGCAAATCCAAACCCTCCACCCAATCCTGCAAAAACGGCTACTCGCAATGCCGAATAATATTTGTTATGAATAACAAACCAGGTCAGAAAAAATGCCATACCAAGACAAACTGCCCATACTTCCGACCTTGGAGGAGTCATTAACCACTCCCACTGCATGACCATAAAAAAGTAAGTAACAATACCTCCAACAGTCATTCCGATCAAAAGCTGATGCCATTTTACCTTATTCTTTTTAGAATCCGTCAATGACAAGCCGAACAAGCCGCCACCTAAGAACCCATATAATCCGCCAATGACAAACAACATCAACAAGCCATAATATACATTGACAAAACCAGAACCGCGACCATAGCCTACCACTACGCCATAGCTCATTATCCCGCCAAGTCCCCAGCCTATGGCAGCCGCTAAGGTCGATTTAAACAGCTTGCTGTACCAGTCTTGCCTATTGGCAATAAGTAAAATGCACACAGCACCTACTCCTCCAGCCCATGCGGCTCCCTGCTCATGACCAAATTGTCCACGGATTGCCCAAGTAGTACCTAATGTCATCCCGACAATAATTAAATTTAACAGTGTCCCTTTGTTTTTCATAACTCAGTTAAATAGTTTGTATAATTGATTTGTTTACTGCTCTGACACGATCAATTCTTGATACCTCCCCATCCAGTATGGAAGCAACCAAAATACCGGCTCATACTCCTCGGATGGATCGCCATCAATGGCTTGATAAGGATACCTATCCCATCGAATCACTCTGTATTCACTTGGCGGTCTCAATTCATCTACCGACAAAACCTCAAGAATTGGTTTACGAACAATTTTCAAGTCTTCTCTTTTTCCATTGTCAATGCTCCAGTTCACCAAATCAAGCGGAGCATCCTTTAAGAAAAAGATGGAATTAGACAACTCATCCGTTCCTCCTGCCAAGTAGTTGTATGTAAAATTGACCAATGGGCTTTTGGTTTCTTTGTACTTTTGAAACCACCCTTCCATGTGATCCTGGTATTCCTTTTTAATCTCTGGGTCGTCTTCAAAGGAGATTAGCGTAGGATATAGGTACAGTGTCAAATAAATATCAAAATAGGTATTCCAAGCGGGGTTCGTATTGTGCAGCATTTTTGCATTTTTGATATACCCTTCTTCATTTATGAGCTTCAAATATGCCTCTTGGTATTTTTCATCCCCGGTTACTTTGTAGGTGAATTTTAAAAAAGAGAGCATTTCAAGTGAATTCAATGCCCGCTCTGGTGACCATTCTGGATCATTGTTCAGAATTTCTGGTGACCAAACACCCCATTTGGTATGGGTTCCATCCACATCTATGGCATTGAAATCATTATGCATCAAGTGGTCAACAATTTTGCTTACATGATTGGCTATTCGTTTTTTCTCCTCGTCATCAGCGACAAAAGTGTAGTAACAATAGTACCCAAAGAAATGTCCACAAAATTCATCACTACTGGTGTCTCCTTTCCATTTCCATTTACCATCTTTTGTCTCATGCCAACGTACTTCCACAGGCTTTTGCCTTGGGTTTTCTATGATTTCATCTGCCAATTCATGAGGAGTATATGTTCGGTTCATGTCGTGCGACCTATCCCAAGTAGCAGGTATGATGGTTCTGGCGAAAAATCCATCCATTTCGGTCACTTCTCTTAAATAGTGCAAAAATTCAAATGCCTTTTTAG
>CAXBNB010000546.1:0-3630 GCA_963976505.1 uncultured Reichenbachiellaceae bacterium | reverse complement strand
CAGCAGCAATGCATGCATGAATGGATCCTGACCTCTCAGGTACGGTTCTATGACATCATTGAAAGCCAACATAACAGACTCAGCACTTTCCCCGGTGACTTCCATATCCGGTGCAGCACACCCCCATCCGCAGTGTGGCCCATTGGTGTTTATTTTAATGAAAACGTTTGGAGATTCTTCAATACGCTCATAGGCTATAGTATAAGGTTCACCCAACTTCAGTTTGAAAATATTACATTCAATAGATGTTATTTTCATATCAATATCGTTTTTGGTACAGGTCTTCGAGGTTACTCTTTTTTATCTCCTCCACAAATTTCACAAGATGGGCTACCATGATTTCCCACATTTTACGCCCTTTCTCTTCTGTCGCTTTTGTTGGATCTCCCATTACACCACTTTTAGAAATTCTTTTTGTACGCACGTACCAAGCCACACCCCTCTCGGAAGTATAATCCAGGTATTTACTTCCAAAGGAAAGTGTTTCATTTACTGCTTTGTCCATCTGCACCACTTCGGGGCGAATCGCCAATGTAGTGCTTGTTTCAATCTCGCCTGCATGGATGTCATTTGGTGTATCGGTCAAATCGTTGAGGTCAACATCGCTGGTTTCTCCGGTATCTACACATACGAATATCTCCGCATCACGATTGATCATTTGAGCAGCATAACTCAGAGTAGGCGCATTGTCTCCATGACCGTTGAGTATAATTATTTTTTTTATCCCATTTTTTGCAAGCCCCATACCAATGTCGTAAACAAATTTGGACAATGCATCATTGGACACACTTAAAGTGCCTTTAAACTCCTCATGATGATAAGACACCCCAAAAGGAATAGGAGGCAACACAAATGGTTTGGGGTCACTACAAGCCTCAGCCACTTTTGCTGCCAAATAAACCGCATCATAATAATCAATATCTACTGGCAAATGTGGTCCATGCTGTTCTATTGCCCCACAAGGTAATATAGCAGTATCTACTATTTTCAACCGTTCTTCCAACTCCGGCCATGTGAATTTTTCCCACATGTAATTGTTCTTGTTGGGCATACTTGTTTTTGTTTTAGAATCCACTTTTTTGATTTCAAAAGGATAAGGTACACCTATAAATTGGCTATTCAACACATCGAACTCCTTCCATTTTCGATCTTTTAGCCTTACCGCACCATTACTGTATTGAAGCAAATATTGATACAACGGTTTTCGGATTTCTGATGGGACATCCGAAAGCATGCTGCGCTCATTGTCAAATCGCAACTTGAGAATCTGCTCATGGGGTTTTGCCAGTTTGATTGTGTGCTCGTTTTTTTCAACGAATCCTTTTTCGAGAAGTAAGTGAAAAAGGTGAGCCGCATCTTGTCCCAACTGCTTCACCTTTTTCTCTTCTAAGCTTTTAAAAGACTTGGCAATCTGATCCGGTGTATACCCACAGTTCTTCGGATCTTCATCTAGTACTGAAAGCATTCCTACTATCCTCCTACACTTTTCGCAGTTGCCACATGGATATATCCTACCCGCTTTTTCATGTGCCGCATGGCAAGAAACCTGCTGCGCTTGAAGTTGCGGAAATCGTTTTACCAGTATTTTTAAAATTAATAATTCCGATAAGCTTCTAAGAATAGAAAACTGATGTAATGCCCAGCCTTTTTTCATGTAATACCTTGTCAAGGCATTATCGAAATATTTGCTCTGATCATACAATCCTCCATAATGAGTAATTCCTTCATGGTTGAGTTTTAATGTTGTATCATACTCATCACCGATCAGAATATTGCCGACTTTTCTTTTTCTGGCAATAGGCAACACGCCGAACAAAAATACCGCTACCGTCCACAACCTTACAGGATAAATATCGGCTCTGATGTCTGCAAAATTTTCCTTGATAAAAGGCATTTGACGGAGCATCCAATTGAACACACGATCACTGTTGCACCATACTCGAGAAGTATTGGGCTCGGTCTCTTCCAAATGTTTGTGTGCGTTGATCGCTGAAAACCAGTGCCTGCCTGATTCGTTGATAAATACGGGGTGTGCCTGATTGCCCAGTTCTTTGATTACCCCATAACTCAATAAGCTGTCTTTGCCCCCACTACTAAGGATCACATACTCATCTTTAACAGTCGAGCTCAAAATCCAATTGTCCTTATCCATATTCGGTTTCAATGCCGAATTGATAAAAGTGAGCTTGGCTGCCGTGTATTTCTTTAGTTTCTCAGCCTTTACATTTTCAAAGCCCGGTTTTAAAAACTCATTTGGCTGTAATAGCTTGTTGACATAAATCTCACGAGAAGTATTTTCTACCATATCGCTGATAAAACGCTGATCCGCTTCATCATACAATCCGTCAAAAACCAATTCTTCACAAAACAGTCCATAGTTCATCGCCACCTGCACTCCCATCATAGAAGCAAGGTTGATGTCTTCAAAACCTTCCTTATCAAATACCTTTTCCGAATAGGTATAGATCAATTCATTGGAGACTTCACTGCCGTCTTGTTTGGTGACTGTGTAAGGGATTTTCACTCTTTTAGACTCAATCAATGCAGGTCCAGCCTTCAATTGCTTAAAGACAACAAATTCACGAAGGTCAATTGCTTCGGTCACTTCTTTAGTGGTTTTCACAAGTATGTTTTTATTAATTCTACCAATTTATCTGCGCCATCGTACAACACATCGGTACACAGCAAACCAGTTTCTTTAGCTATTTTCTTACACGCAACAGGAATTTCATCCATTTTCATTCCTTCATGATTTAATGTTATGGCTATTACCTTTTTACCTGAAATCATTTCAATAGCGGCAATTTGCTCATTGAGTGGTTGGATGATATAACCCGGAAACCCATCGTATTCCAATCTAGCCGGAGCATGCTGCAATACCACATAGTCGGGCCTGCCAGCAGCCAATATTTCAAAACCACCCGGGTAAGCTGGGTTCATCAAACTGCCTTGGCCTTCTATCACAATGACATCTGGATTTTCATTTTTCCAGGCCTCATGCACTGCATGCTCGATTTCTCCTGACACAAAATCATTGATCAGAGAATCCAATACCATAGAGTATTTTGCCCCCTGCATCCATCCTGTCTGGCCTGTGCCAATCATTTCTGCTTTTTTACCAGCATCTCTGATGCCATGCACAATAATCCACGCAGTAGTTCTTTTCCCTACAGCAGAGTCAGTACCCAACACCGCTAGTTTCAAGCAATTGACTTCTTCTATTTTTCCCGAGAAAAAATGAAGTTCGTCCCGCTCAGGTGTACGGCGGATATCTCTGATGTTGCAGCCTTTTTCTCTGGCTAAACCCATCAGTTGTTTGTCCTTGTATAAAAAATCGTGAAGACCTGAATCTACATGAAAACGATGCTCTATTGCTTGGTAAATTGCCTTTTTTGCTGCCTCTGGCAGCCTCCCTCCATCAGGAGCCAAACCAATGACAAAATACTTTGCATTTGACACGACTTTCAATGCCTCATCCAAATTGGCGAAAACAGGAATGCCGTTTTTCTTACCATCTAGCACTTCTCCTGCATCCTGCCCTACATAAGTGGAATCAATCACACCCAATACATTGTATCGTTCGGTAAATCTTACCAAACCATGGGCAGTTTTGCCATTAGGCGTATTGAA
>CAXBNB010000545.1:0-3638 GCA_963976505.1 uncultured Reichenbachiellaceae bacterium | reverse complement strand
CTCTATTCCTGAAAAATACAAAAAAGGACATGAAGCCCACTTTACTCAGGTAACAGAAAAGTATTTGGAATACCTTAAAGACGGAAAACTTCCTGACTGGGAAGTACCCAATATGCTTGCCAAGTACTACACCACTACTCAGGCCTATTTGAAGTGTAAGTAAGGTTTTAGCACAAAATAATTAGCTTAGAAAGCCGTCTCCATTATTTTGGGGACGGCTTCATAAGTAGAATCGCAATATATATTAATTAAAACACATATTGATTTTTGGAGATCATTGCATCAGCAATTTCTCTCCTAAGCTGCTTTGGGTTAACAGTGCTTATTTTCGTATATCTTTTCATTCCCATGAGCATTACTTTTTGCTCGTCTCCTGTGGTGAATGAACAGATGGCTTCTTTGCCTGCTTTGTTGATTTTATCTACTGCATCGTTGAGGTAAACTTTGGCTATATTGATTTGAAGCTTACAAGCTTCTTCTCCTTTTGCCAACATCAGTTTCTCCGCTCTAAGCAATACCGATTCACTCGCATATATTTCGATCAGCATGTCGGCTATATTCATTAGTATTTCCTGCTCTTCGTCCAGTTTTGGTCCGAAAGTTTGAGCCGCTTTTCCAGCTACCATTAGCACAGATTTTTTCAGCCTCTTGAGGACTTCTTTTTCTTCTGCAAATGGTTGTGACAAGTCCACTGATTCAAAAGATGGAACTGAAGTCAACTCTTTGGATACTGCCATAGCAGGCTCCATGATGTTCAGTTCACCTTTAAATGCTCTTTTCAGAATCATTCCCACCAAAAGCATTCTGTTGATTTCGTTGGTGCCTTCATAGATTCTAGTGATCCTAGCATCTCTATAAGCTCTTGCCATAGGAGCATCTTCCGAAAAGCCCATGCCGCCATAGATTTGCACACCTTCATCTACTATGTAGTCGAGTACTTCCGACCCGTGTATTTTTACAATCGCACATTCGATAGAAAACTGCTCAAAGCTTTTCAATTTGGCTTCTCCATCAGGAGTGCCACTTGCAATCAAATCATCAATCTTATCGTCAATATTCTGTCCCGCTCTGTATGCTGTTGATTCTGTTACAAATGTTTTGATGGCCATTTCAGCGATCTTGTGCTTGATGGCACCAAAACTTGAGATGGAAACGCCAAATTGTTTTCTCTCATTGGCATAGTTAATTGCTGAGTTGATTACTTCCACACATCCTCCAATTACTCCAGCACCCAGTTTGATTCTTCCAATGTTGAGTATGTTGACGGCTATTTTAAAACCATTTTGTCTTTCCGAAAGCATGTTTTCAACAGGCACTTTTGTGTCGTTGAAGAATATTTGCCTGGTAGATGACCCTTTGATTCCCAACTTCACTTCTTCATCGTTCATGGTAATACCACCGAAGGTTTTTTCCACTAGAAATGCAGTCAGCTTCTTATCGTCTTCAATTTTGGCGAATACAATAAGTAGGTCTGCAAAACCACCATTAGAGATCCACATTTTTTGACCTGTGATCAAATAATGTTTGCCATCTTCAGTCAATACTGCTTTGGTTTTTCCGGCATTGGCATCAGATCCAGCATCAGGTTCTGTCAGACAGTAGCATGATTTCCATTCTCCTGAACCAATCAACGGAAGGTATTTTTGTTTTTGTTCTTCTGTACCATAATACAGGATAGGAAGGGTTCCTATCCCTGTATGGGCACCATAAGCTGTAGAAAATGATCCTGTGGATCCTACCTTGTCTGCAATAAGCATCGAGGTGTTAAAATTCATTCCAAGACCACCGTATGCTTCAGGTATGGAAATACCTAGAAGTCCCAGCTCTCCAGCTTTTTCCATAAGCTGTGGCATGATGTTGTCTTGTTGTTTTTCTATTTTCTCAATATTAGGATAGATCTCTTTTTTTATAAATTCAGTAGTGGCCTCAGCCATCATTTTTTGTTCTTCTGTAAATTCTTCAGGAATAAATACTTCCTGACAGTTCGTTTCACGAATAAGAAATTCACCCCCCTTAATTGAATATTTTTTTTGTGTTCCTTCCATGTTGAGAAAAATAGTTACTGATGATTACCTCTTTAATGTATTATGCATGCATAATAATTTCAAATATACAAATAAATAGTATGCGTGCATAACATATTCATATTTTTTTGTGAAAAAATATGAATTAATAAGAGATGGAAATCAGAGACTAAGGGGATAGATGAATGAATAACTTCTCAAATAATGGACTGAAAGGGCTTTTTAATTGAATTGAAATTAAAATCCAGTGATTTTTGCCAAGTATTGATCGAATTCATCTTCAATGATAATTTCAATATGTAATCCAGCATCCTCTACTATATGTGACAACATTTCTTGATCGGCATACACCCAGTCAAACCATTCGCCTTGGTTTCCTTTGTATTCGTATTGATAGCGGATGTCACCGTAGTAAGGGTAGGGTACTTCTATATCCGGATCTTCTTCATACAAGTACTTGATGTTTGAAGAGTCAAGGATGATTTGTCCAGCGGGGTTAAGAAGTTTGTTGCATATTTTAAGAAACTCTGGTATTTCATTAAGCGTATCTGCAATGCCGATTCCATTCATCAGAAGCAGCAGGGTGTCGTATTTTCCAGTATGTTTTTTGTAATCTTCAAAAATGACATTTGAAATGCCCCTGGCTTTCATCACTTCAATACAACCTGGAGACAACTCTAGCGCATAAGCTTCTTTGCCTTCGTTTTGTAGCGCCAAGACATTGGAGCCTGCTGCGGCACCTATATCCAATATTTTCCCAGAGCAAAGAGACATGGCCTTAGATTCTATTTCAGAAAAATCCTCTGCAGACCTGAAATATACTTCCACCGGCATTTCCTCCGGTTCTCCGTAAGGATTGTTAATGAAAAGCTTGGATTGTCGATCCCCTTGGTGGTAATCGAGAATGGCTTGTCCGTGAATGTCTTTCACTGTTTATTTACCCATCAGGTTCATGCCTTGCAGCGCTCTTTTTGCTCCACCCATTTTGTTCATGGTCTTCATCATTTTGCGCATTTGATCAAACTGCTTTAGGAGCTGGTTTACCTCTTGCACTGTAGTGCCACTGCCTTTAGATATTCGAATTTTCCTGTTGCCGTTGATAATGTCAGGATTTTCTCTTTCTGTAGGGGTCATTGATTTGATGATCGCTTCTATTGGTTTGAGCGAATCGTCATCAATGTCTATGTCTTTAATGGCTTTTCCTACACCCGGGATCATTCCCATTAGGTCTTTAAGGTTACCCATTTTTTTGATTTGTTCCAATTGAGATAAGAAATCATCAAAACCGAATTGGTTCTTTCTGATTTTCTTCTGGATTCTCCTAGACTCTTCTTCGTCAAAGTTTTGTTGTGCTTTTTCAACCAAAGACACCACATCACCCATCCCAAGAATCCTATTGGCCATCCTGTCTGGATGAAACAAGTCAAGGGCTTCCATTTTCTCACCATGACTGATGAATTTGATGGGCTTGTTGACAACCGTTCTAATAGAAAGGGCTGCCCCACCTCGAGTATCACCATCAAGTTTGGTCAATACGACACCATCAAAATTCAATCTTTCGTTGAATGTTTTGGCAGTATTTACGGCGTCCTGACCCGTCATAGAGTCAACTAC
>CAXBNB010000544.1:0-3653 GCA_963976505.1 uncultured Reichenbachiellaceae bacterium | reverse complement strand
CCGGTATGTTTGAATTGGCAGCATCACACATTTCTTATCACATAGCTATTTCAAAAGTTGAAATAGGAAAAGACAGCCTAGAAGCTAAGGTTGATTTTAATTTAGATCCTAAAGTCAACCAATTGAAAGAGCTTAAAGTGGTCTCATTGAAATACAAAGAATGGGAAAAATATTACAACATATTTAAGCAAGAATTTTTGGGTAGCACACGCAATGCCAGTAAATGTGATATCCTCAATCCTGAAGTGTTAGACTTCACCTTCAACAGTTTCAAAAGGTCAATTGAAGTAAAGGCGTACAAGCCCTTGATTATTATCAATACCGCATTGGGGTATGAATTGGATTACTATTTGCAATATTTTGAAATTGGAAATGGGAATACGAGAAGTACAGGTATTTCAAATTTCAAAGAACTGGAACCTAAGAATGAAAGAGAAGAAAGGCGCTGGGCAAAGAATCGTTTGAAAAGCTATCAAGGGTCATTGACTCATTTTTTGAGGTCTTTGATTAAAAGTAATCACGAAGCAGAGGGCTATGAAATATTTTCAGTTGAAAGATTGCCGGAAAGCGAGGATGTAAAAGCCGCTGAAGTTGACATCAGTGGTATCCTAGCCAATTCCAAAAATGGCAATGAAAAACAAATTAGGTTTAATAATTATTTGAAAATAGTCTATACCAAAGAAAATGAAAGTTCATCCTACGTTGACAATCAGATCAAACAGGCCATGGGTATAGATCCATACGTCAAAGACTATTATAATGCTGTGAACAGAGGAGCTAGTTTGGGAAAACAAACATCGTATATGAAATTGAATTTTCCCGTTGCGACCATCAACACAAGGGGTTTTTTTAATGAATCTTTAGCTGTAGCTACATTTGGCTACTGGTCATGGGAAAGAGTGGCTGAGTATTTACCAATTGAATATGAACCGTGATATTCTGTTTTTAATAAATAACCTGATAGGGGTAAAATATTAAGTTGTTGTTATGCAAAGTGTTAATGTATTTATAAAGAAATGAGCGAATTACTTGCTAAGTATTTTTCAGGAAACCTGTCAGAAGCTGAACAGAAAAAAGTGTTGAGCTGGCGCAACGAAAACGAACAAAATGCTGAAGAATTCTTTGAGTTTGCAGCTGCATGGAATCAGCCAGCATTAGTTAAAAATAGTACTTCTGATGATACTCAAATTATTTTTGATAAGTTGGTATCAAGTTCGAATCCCACCAATGTAGTTGAAATCAACCGCACTTCTAATTTTAGAACATACTTGAGGTATGCTGCTGTTGTACTTTTGGCGGTGTTGGGTTCTTATATATATCTTGATACCAAGACAGACTTGATCGAAGTTGCCACAGGAAAGAGTGAGGTTAGAAACCTGACTCTGTCTGATGGTTCTATAGTTTATCTCAATGAAAATTCTAAGGTGGTCTATACTGAAAAGTTCAATGGTGATACAAGGGAAGTGCTTCTTACCGGGAAAGCGTTTTTTGAAGTGAAAAGAGACGAAACAAAACCCTTCATTGTAAAAACCAACGATTCTGAAATTAAAGTATTGGGTACTTCATTTTTGGTAAACGCCAATTCAGTGCAAAAGCAAACAGAAGTAGTGGTAGCGACAGGAAAAGTAGCAGTGTCTTCACTTAAACTGACTAAGGAAAACAAAATAGAACTTGTTCCCGGAGATGTAGGGAAAGTGAGCCAATCGGGAAAAAATATAGTGAAATACAAAAATGAGAACCCGAATTACCTGTCATGGAAAACCAAGGTGCTCAATTTTAATAAAGCAAAACTTGATCATGTCTTTGAAGTGTTAGAAGAAACTTACCTTTTGGATATAGATGTGTCAAATTCTACGATCAATGACTGCAGGCTTTCTGCCAAATATGACAATCAATCCATTGAATCCATTATGGAAATTATGAGTGAAACCTTCAATCTCAAAATGGAAAGGGTTAATTCTGATTCCTACAAGGTTTCTGGCGATGGTTGTGCTGCTGCTTTATAAATCCTGAAAACATAACCGGCAATAAAATTTTCATTTTAATTCACATTCATTTACTTACATTTGGTATTTGCTGAATTGTTCTGATTAAGAAATGACGAGGCTTTTGAACCCAATGAATGTAATATGAAAACAGCCTTACTCCAACTCTTTTTACTTTTCGGTTTCACATTGGTCGCCACTGCCAACGATAACGTACTTGTTGATCAGCGTGAGAACTTAGAACTCGCAGTAGAAAATGCAAACATCCAAGATACTGGTAAGCCAAATCTACTTTCCTCCAAGGACAATATAGAAGGAGATCGAAGTAGCTTTATGTCCATATTTAGGGGAGCAATAGGAATGTCGGTTTTGATTCTGATTGCTTGGTTGTTTAGTTCCAACAGAAAAGCCATTTCCTGGCGAGTAGTTTTCACCGGGTTGTCGATACAGTTAGTCTTGGCACTTTCCATATTGCATATTTCGTTTGTCAGAGGTTTTTTCGAGATTATTGGGAAAGTATTTGTGTTGATTCTCGATTTCACCAAATCTGGAAGTTCGTTTTTATTCAGAGGGTTGATGGACATAGAGTCATTCGGTTTCATCTTCGCACTTCAGATTTTGCCTACCATCATTTTCTTTTCTGCTCTAACCAGCGTGTTGTTCTATCTGGGTATCATTCAAAAAGTAGTATATGGATTGGCTTGGTTGATGACCAAAGCCATGAAACTATCAGGAGCGGAAAGTCTTTCGGTAGCAGGAAATATTTTTCTAGGGCAAACAGAGGCACCTTTGATGATCAAAGCTTATTTGGGGAAAATGAATAAGTCTGAAATATTGCTGGTGATGATAGGAGGGATGGCAACTGTAGCGGGAGGCGTATTGGCAGCTTATATTAGTTTTTTAGGAGGGGATGACCCTGTACAAAAACTGTTGTTTGCCAAGCATTTGTTGGCAGCATCCATAATGGCAGCTCCGGGAGCTGTAGTGATTTCAAAAATATTGGTGCCTCAAACTGAAAAAATCAATATGAATGTTGACATCAGTAAGCAAAATGTAGGAAGCAATTTTTTAGATGCTATGTCGAATGGCACTACTGAAGGATTGAAATTGGCCATGAATGTAGGGGCAATGCTTTTGGTGTTTTTTGCTTTTATCGCCATGTTCAACCATCTCCTGTCAGGGTTGGGTGATCTGATGAACGTCAATGAGACCATCGCCAGTTTTACAGGTGGAAACTATTCTAAACTGTCACTAGAGTTTATTCTCGGCTACACTTTTGCCCCTGTGATGTGGCTGGTAGGAGTAGCCTCTGAGGACATTACACTGGTAGGGAGGCTACTTGGTGAAAAAATAATAGCGAGCGAGTTTGTTGGCTATGAAAGCCTTGCTACCCTAAAGAACGCTGGAAAGTTCGCAAGTGAAAAATCCATTATCATGTCCACCTATATGCTTTGTGGATTTGCCAATTTTGCGTCCATAGGAATACAGATAGGAGGGATTGGAGGATTGGCTCCCAATCAAAGAGTTTTATTGTCACAGTACGGGATGAAGGCTCTGCTAGGTGGTACGTTGGCCTCTTTGCTTTCTGCCACCATAGTCGGAATGATTATTTGAGTGGAAAAGATTAGGAAGGAGCAGACAGCAGGGATGCATTTAAAAATATAGACC
>CAXBNB010000543.1:0-3664 GCA_963976505.1 uncultured Reichenbachiellaceae bacterium | reverse complement strand
ATATATGACCTAGAAGTCCAAAAAGCGGCAAGTCTGGCTGAAAAATTTCAAATACCTATTGTTTGCGAGCAGTTAGATGAACTCATCGAGCTCGCTATTAGGAATCAATGTGTCTTTGATATGGCACTGCCGGCATCAGCAATTTTGGAGGTACTTCCCCAGCTACCTGATGGCAGTGGTGTACTGATACAAAAGCCAATGGGAGATGATTTGCAGCAGGCGAACGACATACTGTCTATGTGTCGTGAAAAGAAACTTGTTGCAGGTATTAATTTCCAACTCCGCCATGCCCCGTACATTGTTATGGCGAAACAAATCATAGATGACGGACTCATAGGCGATCTGCATGATATAGACGTCCGTGTTAATGTATTGACCCCTTGGCATCTATGGAAATTTCTCTACAAACTCCCTAGAATGGAGATTTTGTACAATAGCATCCACTACATAGACCTGATAAGGTACTTTTTCGGCAATCCGAGTAGAGTATTTGCCAAGACAACAAAACACCCCAAAATGAAGGAGCTTGCCAGCACTAGGTCATCCATTATTATGGATTATGGAGACATGATCAGGGCGAATATTAATACCAATCATGGCCATGAGTTTGGTGTAAAGCATCAGGAGTCTTACGTTAAATTTGAAGGAACTGATGGAGCCATCAAAGTGACCATGGGACTCAATCTCAACTATCCTGAAGGACTGCCAGATGAGTTTGAGTTCATCTCCTTAAAAGACGATAAAGGTTGGCAAAAAAGAAAGCTGGAAGGTTCTTGGTTTCCAGATGCTTTTATTGGTCCAATGGCAGGGCTAATGTGCAAAATGGAAAACCATCAATATGAATTTGTTAACTCTGTAGAAGATGCCATTCATACAATGGAAGTGGTAGAAAAATGCTATGAATGCAGTGAAAATGAGTAATTACAGGCTTGAACCACAATTGAGAAGAAGTGGAAAAACCATGGAAATAAAACATGTCGCCGAAATTTTAATCAACCAATGGTAACACATCCACAAGCAGCAGCGGAGTTCAACAAAAATGAGGACAGAGTCAACTGGCACGATAAGGCTTTGTGGCACCTACGGTTCAACAGGGATTTAGGTGTAAAGAAAATCCCAGAATGGGAACAACTCCGAGACACTGCTTCACGAATCAAAGCAAACACATTGACCAATCTGGATCAATACCTGGAGGATTTTGAGCGCAATGCGAAATCTAATGGCATTCAGGTGCATTGGGCATTAAATGGCGAGGAGCACAATGAAATTGTGAAAAACATTCTGGATAAGCATTCCATCAAAAGGTTGGTAAAGAGTAAATCCATGTTGACCGAGGAATGCCACTTAAATCCATACCTGGAAGGACATGGCATTGAAGTAATTGATACTGATCTAGGGGAAAGAATAGTTCAATTGGCAGGAGAGAAACCCAGTCATATTGTTGCACCGGCTATCCACAAAAAAAAGGAAGAGGTTGACGAACTCTTTCAAAAAACAATGAATACCAAACCTGCTGGAGGTGATCCAAGCCTTCTTACAACTTCAGCACGTATCGATTTGAGAGAGAAATTCTTAAACACCAATGCTGCCCTTACGGGTGTGAACTTCGCTGTAGCTGAAACCGGAGCATTTGTGGTAGTAACCAATGAAGGAAATGCTGATATGGGTGTTCATTTAGCACCTGTGCACATTGCCTCTATGGGCATTGAGAAAATTATCCCTAAAATGGAAGACCTTGGCGTTTTTCTGAGGGTATTGGCAAGAAGCGCCAATGGACAATCAATCACCACCTATTCATCTCATTTTTTCAAACCTAGAAGAGGCCAAGAGATGCACATTGTAATCGTTGACAATGGGCGTTCGGAGCACTTGGGAAGAGAAGATTTCAGGAGCTCACTGAAGTGCATTAGATGTGGCGCTTGTATGAATACGTGTCCTATATATCGGCGCAGTGGGGGGCATAGTTATGGCAGTGTTATCCCTGGTCCTATTGGGTCCATTTTAGCACCAAATGTTGATTTGAAAAAATTCTCTACCCTGCCATTTGCATCTACACTTTGTGGTTCTTGCACTGACGTATGTCCAGTAAAAATTGACATACACAGTCAGCTTTATAAGTGGAGGCAAGTCATTATGAAAGAACATCCCGACAAGTTGAAGCGCGCATTGATGCAGGTCAATGGTAAAATCTTTAAGTCTCCTAAACTCTTTGATGTATTGGGAAAGATACTGCGAAAAACACTGCAGTTCATGCCGAGGAAAATAACATACAACAGCCTTAATATTTGGGGAAAAAAGAGAGATCTACCTGAAGCTCCCAAAGCGAGTTTTAAAGAATGGTACCGTAAAAACAGGAGGCATGATGGACAGTAAATCTATAATATTAGATAGGATCAGAAAAAACAAACCCTCCACCAAATTGCCAGTTGATCATGCTCAATTTTTAACTGAAAAAAGTGAAAAGGATATGGTAGCTGATTTTTGCTCGAATTTGGAGGCTAATGATGGGAGTTGGCTGATGGCGGACAATAAGGAAATGTTAAATGACCTTCTTACCAAAGAAGTCAAAAACATGTCATGTGTCGATTTATTTGGGTTGATGAAAACAGAACAAGGCGTGGATATTAGCAAAATAAATCATCCCAGAGAATTGGCTCATGTGAAGGTGTTGATTGTTCCTGGCAAGGTAGGCGTTGCTGAGAACGCTGCAGTCTGGGTAGAAGACGAAATGATTCAGAATGTAAGGGTGCTTCCCTTTATAGTCGAGCGCACCATCATTATTCTTCAGAAACGTGACATTGTTGCATCCATGCATCATGCTTATCAAAAATTAGCCAATGTAAAAACCGGATTTGGAACTTTTATTGCTGGCCCGTCCAAAACTGGGGATATAGAATTAAATCTCGTGATCGGAGCGCATGGAGCCCTCTCCCATCTTGTGGTTTTAGTTGATTGAGGCGTGATTCATTCTTGACTTCTACACAAATTTCGATACTGACTCAAAAGTGTGTCTACCGTAACCTAAACAGTGAGTACACCACTTCGCTCTTCTAGCCAAAGCAATGAAACGACAGGGTTAAAATTGTTCCCGGCCTTGAGCCGGGACCCCTCCCTGAACCTCCGACAGATCGCGGAATAAATCCGCGAATGTGTTAACCACCTTGCCGGACCTGTTCCAGCACCCGTCAGTTTAGCCCACATACAGCCATTAAATTCCTACACCTCCTCAAGAATCACTCAACAAGTGCGCGAATAGTTTGTAGAATGTTTTTCAAGCTTCGGATTTATCCTAAGGGGACTTCTCCCCATGGTCGAAGTGACGTGTCGATTCACTATATTTGACTAGACAATAAGCTCAACTCGCAGCTGTTCACTATAAAACGTGAGTCACCCATTTATCTAAACAACTATGAAAATATTTGCATTTTTCCTTCTTTTGGTTTTTGCACTAGTCAGTTCTGGTTGTGGAGTGATTTCTCCCGTCCGTAAAAGCAAACCTAAAGACAAGGCATTGGTCACATCAGAAAATCCTATTTTATTGGCTGATAATATATCTCTGTAATCGATAATTATTCACCCATTCGGGTTAAATTCCTTTTTTGGAAAAAACGGAAATCTTATACCCTCTATTTTAAATTAAATGCCTCTCATCAAAGAAATTAAA
>CAXBNB010000542.1:0-3681 GCA_963976505.1 uncultured Reichenbachiellaceae bacterium | reverse complement strand
CTACGCCACAATAAGAGCATGTTGACTTGATCTTGTTTTGTTTGCCATTTTTCATTGTGTATTTATTGAAGTTGCCTTTGATCAAACAATTTTGAAGCAACAAATATACAACAACGAAAATATAAATTACGTATTTATACGTAATTTATATACGTAAAAATAAGAGATTGTGAATGGGTCACGCCAAACGAAATTTACTTGACATGTATAAAATGAATCCAACAAGGAAGATCTGGGTATTTCCCAAATGTTCTAAGAATAGTATATGGCTGAGCAAATCAAACTTAACTCAATAAACTTCTACAATAAAGGAAAAACTGCTATTGACGGTGTTTCTCATCATTGGCATGGGTCTGTCGAGTTTTATTTTTGGTGCTGTTTCTATAACCGTAAAGACTTGCCCTCCAATATTCGGGTTTTTTGGATCGAAAGACAAGCCACTCTTATTTGAAACTACTACTTCCTGCTTGAAGAAATAGATCTTACTGCCTTTCGATACAGAGGCATTTCCAATCAAATATATGCGATCGGTATATCTTACCACAGCTGTTTCAATTCGGCCATTGTGCTCAGGCTTAAAAGCACTCGGGTTGTCACTTCGCTTTAGTGAGGTAGAAGAAGCTTGAGCCACCGCTTGGGAAGCAGACGAATTGCTACCTACTTTTATTGTTTGCCATTGGGCACTCCACCAGCCCAAGTCCACAGATCCGGTTTCCAGTTTGCCGTTTTGATTGTGCAGTGCCACCTGTGGTTTCCATCTACTGCGGATTCTGTAGGAAGATGTTCCTGCTACAGGCTCTAAACTCCAATGTGCACTATACCATCCAGGCTCTATTGTGCCGCACATTAATGGCCCTTTTTCAATATTAAGGTATTGATTCCTCCATTTGTTTTTGATTTTTACATAAGGTGTACCCGAAACAGGTTCAAAAATCCATTGGGCACTTAACCAACCAGGCTGTATAGCTCCTGAAGCAGGAGTAGGTTGTTCAACGTGTAGATATTCGTTGGTCTTCCAACGATTCTGAATTTGATATAATTGTTGTGCTTGAGCTGCAGAGCTCATAAATAGCAGTACGGCGACAATAAAATGACTTGACTTCATTGGTAGGGAGTTGGTTTATAATTCGATTAAATTTAAAGAATAAATCTTTTCTGCAACAATTAAATGAATTTCATTATTGTCAGTTTTCCAAAAAAGTTAGAAGGGAGGGTTTAAATAGTAATTAATTATACGGGCCTTCTTCGGAAAGAAATTCTCGGGTTGGTTGGTTTTCTCTTAGGGCATAAAGCACCTGATTAGAAACCTGACTGCCAAATAAATAAACTTGCTTCAAGGAAGGAATCTGTAGCACTTTCAATATTGTACCATCATTTGTTTGTGTGAAGGAGAGGTTCAATGTTTCTAGAGATTGTAGTTTGTTGAGATAAACTAATCCTCGACCATTTATGGTTGTTTTTTGCAGGTACAATGCCTTTAAATTGGTCATTTGACTAATTAAGAACATGTCATCGTCATTGATGTCGCTCGCCACGAGGGAAACTCTTGTGAAAAAAGGAAAATAGGCTTGCAACTCTTTGAGCTGTTCGCCCGAAAAGTTAGCGGGAGGAAATTGCATGGATAATGTAAAAAATATGCCTTCAGTTGTTTGGTCTTCTAATACTGATACATTTAGTTTTTGTGCCAGTTTTGTGAGTTCAATTTTAAGCTTCTCTTTTTCAGCTTTGTTTTCAATAATTTTTCTGTTCAATCGTCTGGATTCAGGTAAGTAGGATTCAATGGTTTGACTGATCATTGAATCTTGATGAATATCCGTAAGCATTTGATCGGGGGAAGCACCAGATTCTATCCAATATTTCAGAATTTGTATTTCCTGTTCGTTCAAAGGTTTTTTACCTTCTGGTGGCATGTGGTCATCATGATCGGCAGGCAGAATGACTCTTTGATAAATTTCACTATGCTCCGTATCGTGCTTTACAAACCCTTCTTTTTTACTTTTACCTCCCTGAGCCATAGATGCATAAGAAGTCATCAAGAAGTCCCCTTTCTTTTTGTGCTCGTTGTGGCAGCCCATGCATTTAGTAGTCAAAAAAGGAACAATCAAATCTTCGTACATAAGCATTTCTTCTCTAGGTTTAGTTACGGTGCTTTTTTGATTGAAAATCTCTGGTAAGTACTGAGTTAAGTAGTCTTTCCCATGTGTAATGGTGCCGCCCAAATGACTTGCATATCCTACTACTATATTGGTGCTTAATAATGCAACAAAGTAAAAATTATGTAGCTTTTGATTGTAATATTGACTGAAAAGACAAATAGTGGTGGTAATTAATATACCAAATCCTGCAAATATCCCACCTTTGAAATGACTCATAACCAGTTCTCCTGAGTAGTCTCTAGAAGCATAGAGTAGGTAACCCGCCGTAACTACAAGTATTGAAGACAATGCTGCAAAACACAACATGAAAATGACCACTTTTTGATTGAACGGCAATAGGTCAGCCTTATGTAATAATTCTAAAGTCAAGACCAAAAAAATGATTACAATAGGGAAGTGTAATACCAAAGGGTGAAAACGACCAATTAATAGCAAGATGGCTGGCATTTCTGTGACAGGAAGGTATGGCAAAAACAACATGCCGAGTGCTGAGATCAGTAAAATTGATAAAAAAAACCAAAGAATGTATTGAGGTTTTGTGTTGAGCTTCAAGGTGCTTTTTTGATAAGGATAAACAATGCTGTATATGTATTCAAAGACAATTTATGGCTTGATTAATTTCATCTTTTGTGACGTGCCATTAGGAAGCAATAATTGTACTACTTTTGAATTTCCGACAAAATTCCTGTACTGTCTCCGAAACTATTGACATCAAAGTCCATGCTCTGCAACATGCTGAGGTAAAGGTTTGCCAATGGTGTGTTTTTGTTGAATTGAAGGTTTTGTCCGGTTTTTAATTTTCCACCGCCTTTTCCTGCAACCAAAACTGGTAGATTGTAGGGGGAGTGGCGGTTGCCATCTCTGAGTCCCGATGCAAACATGACCATAGAGTTGTCCAGTAAATTGCCATCTCCTTCTTTTATTGATCTTAATTTTTCTAGAAAATAGGCATATTGTTCTATATGCCAGATGTTTATCTTTAAATACTCTTCCATTTTTGTTGGTTGGTTCATGTGATGTGAAATGGAATGATGACTTCCATTGACTCCATCGAGAAAGGAAAAATTACGTCCACTAACAGAATTGCCGAACATAAATGAAGATACCCTTGAGGCATCACTCCAGAAGGCCAATGTCATGATATCCAACATCAATCGTGTTTTTTCAGTGACATCTACACCTTCATACATTTCGGCGTATTCCTCTATTCTTAGGTCAACTCTGGTCAATTCTTTTTTGATGTCAACTGTAATATTGGCTTCAAACTTTTCTTTGTTTTCTTCATTGACTATCCTTTTTTCTATGGATCGAATAGATTCTAGGTCTTCTTCCAGTTTGTCTTGATCTGAGCGACCAAGGTTGTTTTTTAAGCTTTGGGCATCATCCATTACCATGTCCAGGATGCTTTTTTTCCATGGATCCTCCTGTATTTTTTTGCCTGGTATATAGTTTTTGAACAATCGTTCAAATGCCAGTCTAGGGTCTATCTCTTTCGATAAGGGCTGAGTAGGAGTTTTCCATGCAA